>JAHWKC010000365.1 GCA_019348095.1 Pseudomonadota bacterium
CACGCGGCCGTCGACCTCGACGCGCCCGGGGCCGGCGATGCGCGCCTCGCCCTTGACGACGGTGACGCCTCGCTTCTCGTAGCCGCGGATCTGCGCGCTGTCGTCGAGGTGGCGGATCATCTCGTCGCGGTACTCGGCCGCGTCGCGCCAATCCGTCCGCGGCTCGTCGACTCCCGCGGTGCGCCTCGCCTGGACGCGCAGCTCCGCCGGCCGCAGCAGGGCCTTGGACGGGATGCAGGCCCAGTACGCGCACTCGCCGCCGATCAGCTCGCGTATCTCCATCGCGCCCTTCACCAGCAGGAACGCGCCGCCGACGATCAGCACCAGGTCGCGCACCGAGATCCCCTGGCCCAGCACCCGGAACAGGTCGTGGGTGAGCCCGGCCAGCCAGGCCAGGGTCAGCAGCAGCAGGATGCGGCTGATGCAGGCGACCGCGATGCCGAACTTGCGCGCGACCTCGCGCTTGTGCACCGGCAGGCGGCTGACTGCGATCGAGATGAACACCAGGTTGTCGATGCCGAGCACGATCTCGATCGCGCTGAGCGTCAGCAGGGTGATCCAGGTTTGCGGGTCGCTGAAAAGCTCGATCACTTGCAAAGTTCCTTGGCGAACACGTCAGAACAAACGTAGGGTGGACACGCTTTCTGTGCCCACCGGCACCGATGGGGGTGGGCGCCCAAACAAGCGCCCGCCCGACGGTGCAGTCAGAACAACCTGGGTCCCACGATCGCCGCCCAGGTCAGCAGCACGTTGAGCATCACCAGCATCACCGCGGCCGATCCCATGTCCTTGGCGCGCCCGGCCAGCTCGTGGAACTCGGCGCCGTAGCGTTCGATCAACGCCTCCACCGCCGAATTGATCAGCTCGACGCTGAGCACCAGCAGCATCGAGCCGACCAGCAATACGCGCTCGACCGCGGTGTCGCCGAGCCACCAGCCCAGCGGCGCAAGCAGCACGAACAGGTAGACCTCCAGCCGGAACGAGGACTCGTGCAGCCATGCCGCGCCCAGTCCCTGCATCGACCATCGGGTCGCCTTGAGGATGCGCCCGGGACGGCGCGGCAGGTGGCCGTACTCGTCCGCCATGGCGTACTCAGGCGGCCCGCACCGGCTCGGTCGGCGGCACGAACGTCACGTCCAGCTCGCGCACCGCCTTGACGTCGTCCAGGCGCCGCACCGGCATGGTGTAGGGCGCGCCTTTCATGCGCTCGGGATTGTCCGCGGACTCGCGCAGCAGTTCGGCCATCACCGCGACGAACTCGTCGAGCGTCTCCTTGCTTTCGGTCTCGGTCGGCTCGATCAGCATGCACTCGGGCACCAGCAGCGGGAAGTAGTTGGTGGGGGCGTGGATGCCGCGATCGAGCAGACCCTTGGAGAAGTCCATCGCGGTCACGCCGGTGGCCTTCTTCTGCGGCTGCACGGTAAGGATGAACTCATGGCCGGCGCGACGCTCCGGATAGGCCAGGGTGAAGCCGGCATCCCTGAGCCGGGCGGCCAGATAGTTGGCGTTGAGGGTGGCGTATTCGGCCACCCGGGTCATGCCCTCGCGGCCGAGCATGCGTGCGTAGACATAGGCACGCAGCAGCACCCCGACGTTGCCGGCAAACGCCGACAGCCGCCCGATCGAGAGCGGGCGGTCCTTCTTGCGGATGAAGCGGTACCAGGTGTTCGCACCTGCTCCACCGGTGTCGTCCGCTTCGCGAACGACCTTTTCTATCATCGGGATCGGCAGGAAATCGCGCAGACGCTCCGACACGCCGACCGCGCCGGAACCCGGGCCACCGCCGCCGTGCGGGGTGGAGAAGGTCTTGTGCAGGTTCATGTGGATCGCGTCGAACCCCATGTCGCCCGGCCGCACCTTGCCGAGGATCGCATTGAGGTTGGCGCCGTCGTAATACAGCAGGCCGCCGGCCTCGTGCACGAGCCGGGCGATCTCCTGGATGCGACGCTCGAACAGGCCGATCGTCGAGGGGTTGGTCAGCATGATGCCGGCGGTCTTCGGACCGAGCACCTTCTTCAGCGCCTCCACGTCGATGTCGCCATCGGCCTGGGTCGGGATCTCCCGGACCACGCAGCCGCACATCACCGCGGTCGCCGGGTTGGTGCCGTGGGCTGCATCGGGCACGATGATCTCGTTGCGGTCGTGGTCGCCGCGGTGCTTGTGGTACGCCATGATCATCGCGACGCCGGCGAATTCGCCCTGCGCTCCGGCCATCGGCGACAGCGACACCCCGCCCTTCATGCCGGTGACCCCGGCGAGGATTTCCTGCAGGTCGTGCATGCACGCCAGGAAGCCCTGGCTCAGCGACTCCGGGGCGTAGGGATGGCGGCCGGCGAAGCCGTCCAGCAGCGCCAGCGAATGACAGGCCCGCGGGTTGTACTTCATCGTGCAGCTGCCCAACGGGTAGAAGTTGGTGTCGATCGAGAAGTTCTTGCGCGACAGGTTGGTGTAGTGCCGCACCACCTGCAGCTCGGAGACCTCCGGCAGGCCGACCGGCGTATCGCGCAGCAACGCCGCGGGAATGTCCATCGGTGCCGTCGGCGCGTGGGCGGGATGCTGGGCGACCGCGCTGCGGCCGGGCTGGGATTGCTCGAAGATCAACATGAAGTCGGAATCGTCCCTGGTTTGGGCAGGTGCTGGGCAGGTGCTGGGCAAGTGCGGCGCGAGCCGCGGCAGACCGTGAATTTTGCCACAAGGGGCGCCTCGTCGCCGGGCCGGCCGCCTTC
>JAHWKC010000366.1 GCA_019348095.1 Pseudomonadota bacterium
TGGCGAACTCGGACAGGTGCATGCGATCGACCTGACCTTCCACAACGCCTACGGCCCGGACAAGCCGTGGTTCTATGACATGGCGCAGTCCGGCGGCGGCTGCGTGATGGACCTGGGCATCCACCTGATCGACCTGGTGCAGTGGATCTGCGGCGGGGCTGCAGTCGACCAGATCGATGCGCGGCTCTACGCCCAGGGCCGCGCGCTGCCCCGGCCGGTCGGGGAGGTCGAGGACTACGCCTCGGTGCAATGGCGGATGCACAGTGGTGCCAATGTGCGGATGGCCTGCTCGTGGCGGTTGCCCGCCGGTTGCGACGCGGTGATCGAGGCGGCGTTCTACGGCAGCCGCGGCGGCGCGGCACTGCGCAATGTCGCCGGCTCGTTCTATGACTTCACCGTCGACCGCTTCGACGGCACCCAGCGCACGCGCCTGGCCGAGCCGCCCGATGCCTGGGGCGGCCGGGCGCTGGTCGAGTGGGCGCAGCGGCTGGCCGAGGGCGGACGCTTCGATCCCGACGCCGGTCAGCTGGTCGAAGTCGCACGCATTGTCGATGGGATCTATGGCCGCTGATCGCCATCGCGTGCTGATGACCGCCGATACCGTCGGCGGCGTTTGGCAGTACGCCCTGGAGCTGGCGCAGGGTTTGTCCACCTGCGGCGACCAGATCGCGCTGGCGACCATGGGCGGCCCCCTGACTCGAGAGCAGCGCCGCGACGCCGAGGCGATCGACGGACTGTCGCTGTACCCGAGCAATCACAAGCTGGCGTGGATGCAGTCGCCCTGGGTCGATGTCGACCGCGCCGGCGACTGGCTGCTGGAGGTCGCCGCGCAGGTGCGGCCCAGCGTGGTCCATCTGAACGACTACAGCCACGGCGACCTGCCGTGGGATGCGCCGGTGCTGATGACCGGGCATTCCTGCGTGCTGTCGTGGTGGCAGGCGGTCCACGGCGAGCCCGCGCCGCGGGCGGACTGGGACCGCTATCGCAGCCGCGTACACGATGGCCTGCACGCGGCCGACCTGGTGGTGGCGCCCACCCAGGCGATGCTGACGGCGCTGATTCGCCACTACGGCCCGCTGCCCTCGGCGCGGGTGATCGCCAACGGCCGCAGCCGGCATGCGCTGGTGACCGGGCCGGAGCGCGAACCGCTGATCCTGGCTGCCGGCCGGCTGTGGGACGAGGGCAAGAACATCGCCGCGCTCGCCGACGTGGCGCCGCGCCTGCCGTGGCCGGTATGCGTGGCCGGCCAGGCGCGTCACCCCGACGGCGGCGCGACGCAGTTGCCCAACGTGCGCCTGCTGGGCTGTCTTGCTTCCGAAGAACTGGACCGCTGGTTCGCGCGCGCGGCGATCTATGCGCTGCCGGCGCGCTATGAGCCGTTCGGCCTGTCGGCGCTGGAGGCGGCCCAGGCCGGCTGCGCGCTGGTGCTGGGCGACATCGACAGCCTGCGTGAGGTCTGGGGCGACGCCGCACTGTTCGTCGCACCCGATGATCGCGACGCGCTGACAGCGACCCTGCAGCGGCTGATCGACGATGCGTCGCTGCGCGAGGACTACGCCCGCCGGGCGCGGCTGCGGGCGGCACGCTACACCCCGGCGGCGATGGTCAACGGCTATCGCCGCGCCTACACCGGATTGTCGCTGCAGCGAGGATTGGAGCGCTGGGTGCCGCCGCGTGCGGCCCGCGATTTCACCGCCGGAGCGGCCCGATGAAGTTCGTGATGTTCTACCACTCGCTGGTGTCGGACTGGAACCACGGCAATGCGCATTTCCTGCGCGGGGTGGTCAGCGAGCTGCTCGCACGCGGGCACGAGGTGGAGGTGTTCGAGCCGGAGGACGGCTGGAGCCGCACGCAACTGGTGGCCGAGCACGGCAGCGCACCGATCGAAGAGTTCGAGCGGCGCTTTCCGCGCCTGTCCAGCCGCACCTACGACCTCGATACCCTCGTGCTGGAGGAGGCGGTCGACAGCGCCGACGTGGTGCTGGTGCACGAGTGGAACGACCCAGCTCTGGTCGCCGGGCTGGGCCGGATCGCATCGAAGCAGCGCCGGCTGCTGTTCCATGACACCCACCATCGCGCCGCCACTGCGCCGCAGGAGATGGCCCGCTACGACCTCAGCGCCTACGACGGTGTGCTGGCCTTCGGCGAAGCCGTGCGCCAGCGCTACCTGGAGCACTTCGAGGAGATCCGCCACATCCAGCGCGAGCTCGTCGCCCGCGCCGAGAGCGCCGGCGTCCCGGTGGTCAGGAGCTTCGCGCTCGACCGCACCGTCGAGCAGGTGGCCGCCCTCATGGTGGACGCGGTCAGCACGGTGCGCACCCACCACCCCCGCCGCCGGGCGGCGTCCGACGTCTGAACGGCTCCGGCGCGGACCGTGTGGGGGCGATGCGGGCCACCGGGCCGTCGGCCAGCTAGCTGACCGGGAGGTGGTTCGACGTCAGGAACGCGTCGGTGACGTGGAAGCCCTCCCGGACGGTCCGGCGCGACGTGCGCGAGCGGATCGCGGCGAGGTCACGCCGACCCTCCGGGTAGTGCAGGAACACCTTGATGCTCTCCGCGTCGACGACCACCTCGTTCCACGACGGCGGCACGTTGCCGCGGGTCCGCTCGGTCGCGGTGGTACCGGCGTTGGCGAGCAGCATCCCGTTGATGCCCCAGAAGTAGGGCACGTGGCGGTGGCCGGTGAGCACGGCGTCGACCCCGAGCTCGTCCAGGATCGGCAGCAG
>JAHWKC010000367.1 GCA_019348095.1 Pseudomonadota bacterium
CGGTGGGGTGCTCACTAATCACCTGGCACTGCGGTCCGATGCGGCACACATGGGCTGGTGATGCGACGGGGTAGGGCGCTGCACCACGGTATCTTGCAACTGGCGCCCTGCTTTTGACGATCAACCGCGCGTCCAGTGCCCGGCCACCATCACCAGCGCGCCAGCAAGAATCAATCCGCCGCCGAGTAGATCAATTCGGTTGAGTCGGACGCCATCTACGAAGCCACAGCCAAGCCAATGCGGTCGCCACGTAAATGCCGCCGTACGCGGCGTACACCCTGCCCGAAGCCACCGGATGAAGTGTCAGTAGCCAAGCGAACGCAGCGAGACTGAAGGCTGCCGGGACAAGCGCCCACACCGTTGCCGCTTCCTTGCGCCAAAGCAGAACCAGCAACAGCCGACTATCTCGGCGATGGCGGTAATGACGAACAGGGCGGCGATCTTGAGGACCGGCATCATGCTTCGCTGCCTGCTCGAAGTTCGGCCCAGGCATTGCGCAAGACCCGCCACGCCGAACGCAAGAACATCAGCAGCAACGCCACGGCGATGACCAGGTCAGGCCAGCCGGCGCCGAACAGCCATACCGCGAATGCCGCCGCGAGCACGGCGAAACCTTCGAAGATGTCGTTGCGCGAGCACTCCCAGGCCGACGCCATGTTCACGTCGCCGCCGCGGTGCGGCGTCAGCAGGCGCAGGCACACTGCGTTCGCGGCCAGATTGATGAGCGCGGCAAGGCCGATCGCCTCGAAGATCGGCACCCCCGGGTGGTCCAACCGCCAGAGAATCTGCACCGCCACCGCAATCGCCGCGCCGAGGATCAGCATGCCCTTCAGCAACGCCACCCGGGCCTTCGCGCGATGGCTGGCCCCGACCACAGCCAGACTCAATGCATACGTCAGCGCGTCGCCGAAGTTGTCCAGACCGCCGGACAGCACGGAGGAGGAGCCGCTGTAGACGGCGGCGGCAATCATCATCACGAACGTGGCGACGTTGATCACCAGCACGATGACCAGGACGCGCCGTTGCCGCGCCTCCAGGGCGCCGACATCGAGGGTGTTGCCGCAACAGGAATCGCTCATGTTCGGAACTCTTCTGATGTGTTGTCGTGATGCGGCCCTGCGGCCCTGCGACCCGAACCCTGCGCTGGATACGCTTGGGTATCTACCGCGGCTGCGACCTGCCAGCCTCGCAGTTCGCATCGCGCTGGAACCTGATGCCACCCTTGAGGGCGATCGCCGCCACGGCGAGGCCGACGACGAGGTCGGGCCGCGCCTGGCCCGTCCAGAGCACGAGATCTCCGCCGACGAGCACGCCGGCGTTGGCGCGGCTTAGCGCCAGCAGGGCAGCGATGCTGTCCGAGGCGTTATCGAGCCGTTGGCAATGAGCGCGGAATCGGCTCATCCATTCTACCCGTGGCCGACGCGGCGCACCTCATTGCAACCGATACAGCGACTATGACCGCTCACCACAGCATCGTGACTCGGGCGCGGCGACGCCTCAGCCACCGTTACTTCCCCGGCGGACTCCGTCGGACCCGATCCTGCGGCGCACCTCGCCCTCAAGGCCCTTGAGGCCCCACGCCTTGCCGATGAGCACGGCCTCCTCCAGCTGATGGCCCTCCACCCATGCCGCCCGCAGCGCCGCCATCGCGCCGACGCGGTTGCCGCTTGCGCAGTGCACGAGCACCGGCCGCTTCGCGTCGCGCACGAGCGCGTCGAATGCGAGCGCGTTCTCGCGGGTGAGGTCCACCGGGCCGCGCAGCGGCAGGTTCGAATACGCGAGTCCGGCGGCACGTACCGCGGTGGCTTCGTCGAAATCCGGCGTTTCCGCGTCCGGGGTCAGGTCGATGACATGGCGGATGCCGGCGGCGCGTACGCGCCCGATGTCCGCCGGTTCCAACCGGCCCGCCGAGACAACGCCGGGCGCGGGTGACACGGCATCGACGAGGGCCGGCAATTCGGCCGGCTCCCGGGACGATGCGCAACCGGTGACGGCGAGCAGTGCGACGAGGGCGGTCAGGGGAAGCAGTTTCATTATGGAATACCTCAGGCGCGGTTGACGGTGCGGTGCAGCAGGATGCCGGCGAGCATCGCCGGAACGAACCCCAGTGCTTCGACGCTGCCGATGCCCAGCCCGGCAAGTGCCGGCCCCGGGCAGTAGCCGGCGATGCCCCAGCCGATGCCGAACAGCGCTGCACCGCCCAGCAGGCGGCGGTCGATTTGCTGCAGGTTGGAAAGCTGGAAGGTCTCGGCCAGCACCGGCTGGCCGCGGCGCAGCACGAAGCGGAACAGCCCGGTGGTCGTCGCGACCGCGCCGCCGAGCACGAACAGCAGCGTCGGATCGAAGGTGCCGGCGACATCGAGGAAGTTCAGCACCTTGGCCGGATTGACCATGCCCGACAGCGCCAGCCCGGCGCCGAACAAGAGGCCTGAGACGAGGGCGGTGAGAAGCGGCATGGCGTTGCGACCTCTAGAAGACATGCCGGGTGAGGAACACCACGGCGATGGCAACGGCCAGAAATGTGACGGTGGCCGTCATCGAACGGCCCGACAGCCGGGCGAGGCCGCACACGCCGTGGCCGCTGGTGCAGCCGCCGCCCAGCTTCGTGCCGACGCCGACCAGCACCCCGCCCGCCGCCATCACCAGCAGCGAAGGCGGAAACCAGAAGTCCTCGAGATCGAAGCCGCCCAGCGCCACGACGGCGAGGCAGCCGGCGATGAGTCC
>JAHWKC010000368.1 GCA_019348095.1 Pseudomonadota bacterium
CAGCACCGCACGCCTTTTCGGCAATCCGGAGGAACCGATGCGCGGCTACGCCCAAGCCGCGGCGCCACACCAGTTCAATCTGAACTGGTTGTTCCCGACCGGCAACCCGAAATCGCCGGTGAGTGATGCCAATCTGGGCAACGACCCGAGCGCGGACGTCAACTCGGGCGGCTTCTGCGAGTCGAATGATGGGGCTAGGACGCTGTCTCCCTATGCGTGCACTTCAGCGGTAACCACCGATGTGCGGATTTCCCTTGCCGGGTACAACAGGATCGAGACCACCAGCGAAAATAATCCATGCCCGGACGCAGCGAATGGTGCGAAGGTCGACCGGCCGGTATGCGTGACCTATGAGTTCGAGAGCGCGTCGTTGACTGCGAGCAATCAAGTGTTCAACGCCACCAATGTCGTTGTTGCTGGGACCGGCGTGAACCAAAAAGTGACGTTCACGATGCCGTCGATCACGCAAAGCGGTGGGACAGTGAACGCGAATTTCATCAATGGTTCGGCACGATCTGCAAGTTACGAGTGCCCGATAGGCGCTACGGAACCCGTTTGGGAGGCGAACTTCTGCGAATAGCTGACCGGATGGTCTGTTGACGCCCCACTAGCCTCGCGGCATCATATGCGGCCCCCGCCCGAATAGCTCAGCTGGTTAGAGCACTTGACTGTTAATCAGGGGGTCGTTGGTTCGAGTCCAACTTCGGGCGCCAGAACACCGGATCACTGTCGGATCCCGCCGAAAGGCCTGCCGCGAGGCGGGTCTTTTGCGTTTTGGGGCGGTGGCGCGGCTCTGTCGGGGTCCGTTTCCTGTGTGTACGTGCGGTCGCCCGAAGCTGCGTACGCGCGGCGGGTGGGGTGGTGGGTCTCGCTTGCATCGGGGTTGCTGCGATCGCGGCTGAAGCCGCTCCTACAAAGGGGGGTGGGGCTGTACGGCGGCTGGCGTGGCGTCGTCGGGCTGGTCGAAGAGGCGGGCGCCCACGTGGATGCTGGTCCGCCGTTTGGGTCAGCCGGCTTGCACGCACGCCTGTGCGGCTTCCCGGGTGGGTGTGCCGCTGCGGGCGCGCCCGTCGTTGGCCAGCACCAGCGTCACCGCCTTTTCGACGCCGCGCTTGTCGCACAGGGTGAAGGTCACGTTGGAGCCGGCGTTGCCGCCGTGGGGCTGGAATACCAGTCGGGTGCGTCCTGGGGTGCTGCGCAGGCGGGCGCCGCCTTCCAGTGCGTGCCGGCGCTGCAGCAGTGGCTCGTTGGGGTCGCGTTCGCGGTTGCCGTTGATGTCGGGGAAGGCGATCCAGCCGTCAGTCCATTCGACGCTCAGGCTGCATCGCGTGGCGCCGGGGTCGTCGCTGGAGCACACCACGACCTCGGTGGCGGTCAGGGCCGAGTGTCGCACCGCGTCGAGCACGGTCTCGGCCATCGCCAGGCGCGCCTTGCCGGCGTGCACCGCCGAGGTCGCGTTGCTCCAGGCGGGCACCGCTATGGCCAGCAGCAGCGCGGTCACCAACAGTGCCACCAGCGCCTCGAGCAGGGTGAATCCCTTGGTGTTGCCTCGCATCGGCCGACTCCTTTCGAACCTGGGGCCAGCATGCCGCCAGGCCAGGTGAACCGAAGTCGGAAAGCCGGTACCACCAGGGTAGGAAAACGCCGCGACGCCCCCATCTCTGGCGGCTCGTTAGACTGCACGGTCGCCTGACTGCAGCTCCGCATCGCGCCACGCCATGAACGACAGCTCCCCGCCGATGAACGACAGCACCCGTCCCGCCCCGCCCGCCGAGGGCGTGTTCCAGCTGGTCTCGCCGTACTCCCCGGCGGGCGACCAGCCACAGGCGATCGCCAAGCTGATCGAGGGCTTCGAGAGCGGCCTGGCCCACCAGACCCTGCTCGGCGTGACCGGCTCGGGCAAGACCTACACCATCGCCAATGTGATCCAGTCGGTGCAGAAGCCGACGCTGGTGATGGCGCCCAACAAGACCCTGGCCGCGCAGCTGTACGGCGAGTTCAAGGCGTTCTTCCCGCACAACGCGGTCGAGTATTTCGTCAGCTACTACGATTACTACCAGCCCGAGGCCTACGTGCCGTCGTCGGACACGTTCATCGAGAAGGACAGCTCGGTCAACGAGCACATCGAGCAGATGCGGCTGTCGGCGACCAAGGCGCTGCTGGAGCGGCGCGACGCGATCATCGTCTGCACGGTGTCGGCGATCTATGGCCTGGGCGACCCCAACGAATACTTCCGCATGGTGCTGCACCTGGTGCGAGGCGAGCGCATCGACCAGCGCGAGCTGATCCGCCGCCTGACCGAGATGCAGTACGTGCGCAACGACACCGAACTGCGCCGCGGCACCTACCGCGTGCGCGGCGAGGTGATCGACGTGCACCCGGCCGAGTCGGAGATGGAGGCGGTGCGGGTCGAGCTGTTCGATGGCGAGATCGAGAACATCACCGCCTTCGACCCGCTCACTGGCGAAAGCCTGCGCAGGCTGCCGCGCTTCACCATCTATCCCAAGTCGCACTACGTCACCACGCGCCGCACCGTGCTGGACGCGGTCAACGCGATCAAGGAGGAGCTGCGCCTACGGCTGGAGCAGCTGTACGCCCAGAACAAGCTGGTGGAGGCGCAGCGCCTGGCGCAACGCACCCAGTTCGACCTGGAGATGCTGGCCGAGGTCGGGTTCTGCAACGGCGTGGAGAACTACTCGCGGCACCTGACCGGCCACAT
>JAHWKC010000369.1 GCA_019348095.1 Pseudomonadota bacterium
TCGGCGCCGGCGCCTACCGCCTCTTGGTGCTGATCGGCGAGTACGACCGCCGCAACGTGGCCGAGCGCGACGGGTACCGCTCGACGGCGGCGTGGGTGAGCCACCGCGCCGGCATCGATCCGCGGACGGCCCGTGACTACCTGCGGGTCGCACGCGCATTGCGCGGCCTGCCGCTGATCTCGGCGGCCATGGCAACGGGTGAGTTGAGCTACTGCAAGGCCCGCGCCCTCACCCGCATCGCCCGGCCCGGGACCGAGGCCGAGATGCTCGACTTCGCCCGGATGACCACGGTCGTGCAGCTCGACGCGGCCGGCGCGAGGCTTGGCGCGCAGCGAGGGCAGCAGCATCCCGAACCCGACGTTGCAGTGCCGTCGCCGGCCGCGAAGGACCAGGCGTACGCCGGCCAGTCGTTGCGGTCCAGGACGATCGCCTGCTCCGGCTCGCCGGGCGGCGCGGGCGCGTAGCCCCGGACCGCGACGGCCGTGCACGCCTCCGGCTGCTTGGCCAGCCCGAGCTGCGCACGATGCTGTCGCGCACCGACCTGCGCCAGCTCGCTCAACGCATCACCGCGCGCTACCACCTCACCCCGCTGCAGCCCACGGAGACCGCGCAGTATCTGCGCCACCGCTGGCGCATGGCCGGCGGGCAGCATTTCCCTTTCACCGCCGACGCGGTCCGGCGGATCCACGAGCACTCGGGCGGCGTCCCGCGCCTGATCAATGTCATCGCCGAGCGCACCCTGCTGGCCGGCTATGCCCACGACGAACCGACCCTGCACCGGCGCTGGGTCGACCGCGCCGCCCGCGAGGCGCTCGCGCGGGACCAGCCGCGGTGGCGCCATCATCGTCTGGCGCTGGGGCTGGGGCTGGCATCGGGAATGGCGCTGGCCGCAATGGGCCTGTGGTGGTGGATGCCGTCGGCTGGCATATCCTCCGACGCAGCCAGCGCCGCCCATGCGGCAACCGCCGCTCCATTGAATCCGCCCTCCGACAACAACGCGGCAGCCGCCGCTCCGTCGGATCCGCCTTCTAACGCCAATGCGGCTTCCGGACCGGCAACGGCGATCGAGGTGCCCGTGCTGGACGAGCGGACGCTGTCGGAACGACTGCAAGCCGGCGACGCGACCAGCGTCGCGGCCTGGCGTGCGCTGCTGGACACGTGGCAACTGCCCTCGGGCCCCGGCGACGCCGAGCAGGCGGCGCGCTGCGTCGTGCCGGTCGCCCCGGGCATCCTCTGCGCCCGCGGCATCGCCCGGCTCGACAAGCTGGCGACGCTCGGTCGGCCCGCACTGCTGTGCATGCGCAGCGACGGCGTGGAGTCGTGGGCGCTGCTGCTGGGGATCGATGCCGTCAACGCACGCCTTCGGCTCGGCGGCGATGTGTTCGACGTCGACCGCATCGCGCTGGAGCACGCGTGGACGGGCGAGTACGCGACCCTGTGGTCGGCGCCCGCGGAAGTCGCTGCCGCGCCAATGTTGTCGGGTGCCCCCGCTGTCCTGGCGACCGGCGCCCGCGGCGCGCTCGTCGACTGGGTCGCCGCGCAACTGCAGCCGCGCTATCTTGCGGCGGGGTCCGACGCGCCGCTGCAGGTGGACGCGGCGATGCACGCGGCGGTACGCGAATACCAGCGCGCCCGCGGGCTGAGCGCCGATGGCGTGATCGGCCCCGAAACACTCATGGCGCTGTCCCTGGATGCCGACGGTGCGCGCCTGCTGCGAGTACTGGAGTAGTCGATGTCGCTGATTCTCGAAGCCCTGCGCAAGTCCGAAGCCGAGCGCCGCCGCGGCCAGGTCCCCGACCTGCACGCCAGTCCTGCGGCCCAGGTACCCGTCGCGCGCGATGGTCCTCCGGCGTGGCTGTGGATGGCGCTGGCGCTCGCCGGAGTGCTGGTGCTCGCCGTGGTGGTGTGGCTGGGCCGCGGCTTGCTGCCGGGCGCGCCCGCAACCGGTCCTACTCGACTCGTTGCGGTCGACGCGATGGAGCCCGTCGCCGAAGACCGGCAGACCGACGCGGCTCCGCCGGAACCGCCGCGTCCTGCGCCATCCACCGTGGCTTTGCTGCGGCCTGAGCAGACCGGGGACGCAACGCGTCAGGCGGAGCCCGCACCACTGCCCACGCCGCAGCGCCAGCAGCCCCAGGCGATCGCGGCGCCGTCTGCCGCCGCACCTGCAGCCCCGCGGCAGACTGCGCCGGTAGCGCCAACCGCGATGGCAGCGGCAGCGCCTCCGACAGAGCGCGACCGTGTTTCGCCCGCCGCCACAGTCCAGGCCGAGCCTTCGTTCCGGGACAGCAATGTTGCGAGCGCGGCGACCACCGCAAAGGCCGCAGCACCTGCGCCTGCCACGGTCGCCGCCGCACCGCTCGCGCAAATGCCGCCGATGCGCCTGTCCGATCTTCCAGTCTCGCAACGCGAACAGTTGCCGCCGCTGCGAATGAGCATGCATCTGTGGGCACCCACGCAGCGGCTCGCGATCATCGACGGCGCCCACAACCCGCCCGGCGCCGACGTGTGCGCCGACGTGTTCTTCGGCGACTTCCACCCGGAGGGTCGCCGCATCCTGGTGGTCGGCACGCTACGAGAGCCGAGCGGCATGCTCGCGGCACTCCGCGCCGACGAGTTCGACGTGGTCCATGCCTGCACGGCGCCGTCGCCGCGCGGCGTTCCCGGTGCCGATGTGGCGCGAGCGGCTCGCGAGCTCGGGTGCGCCGAGGTG
>JAHWKC010000036.1 GCA_019348095.1 Pseudomonadota bacterium
GATGTCGATCAAGGCCGTCAACTCGCTGTCGCACTACACCGACTGGACCGTCGGGCACGTGCATTCGGGCGCGCTCGGCTGGGTCGGCCTGATCTCGTTCGCCGCCGTCTACTTCCTGGTGCCGAAGCTGTGGGGCCGCCAGCGGCTCTATTCGGTGCGCTTCGTCAGCGTCCACGTGTGGCTCGCCACGCTCGGCATCGTCGTCTACGCCGCGGTCATGTGGGTGTCGGGCATCATGCAGGGCCTGATGTGGCGCGAGTACGACGACCAGGGCTTCCTGGTCTACTCCTTCGCCGAAACCGTTGCGGCCATGTTCCCCTACTACGTCATGCGCACGCTGGGCGGCCTTCTCTACCTCGCCGGCGCGCTCATCATGGCCTTCAACGTCACCATGACCATCCTCGGTTATCAGCGCCAGGAAGAGCCGGTCGGCGGCGCCGCCCCGGCGCTGGGTGCCGACGAGCAGCCCGTCGAGGCGCACACCGTGGACGACCTCGACGTGCTGCGCGGCGAGCGCGAGGGCTTCCAGGTCGCCGTCCGCAACGACACCGGCGGTGCGCTGCGCCTCGATGCGCGCATCGTCAAGGACGGCGGCCTCGCCGCCGCGGCCGGCACGGTCGACTTCGAGCTGCAAGCGGCCGTCGTTGACCTGCACCGGAAACAGGTTGATCGCAATCCCGACCTCCTGCCCGCCGACCCGGGGCCAGCGCGCGGCGTCGTGGCAGGCGCGCTGCAGGATCCAGCGCCCGACATCGGCGGCGACCGGGCTGCTGGAAAGCGCCTCGATGAACATCACCGGCGACAGCAGCCCGCGTTGCGGGTGGCGCCAACGCAACAGCGCCTCGGCGCCGACCGTGCGGCCGGTGCGCAGATCGATCTGCGGCTGGTAGTGCAGCTCGAACTCGCCACAGGCATGCGCGCGGCGCAGTTCCATGTCGAGCTGGCGGCGGTCGAGCACCTGCTGCCGCATGTCCGGGTCGAACAGGCACACCTGGCGCCCGCCGACCGCCTTGGCCCGGTACAGCGCCAGATCTGCGCGCGAGATCAGGTCGTCGCCGTCGGTGCCGGGCTCGTGCACGGCCAGGCCGATGCTGGCGTCGAGGTGGATGGTGTGGCCGTCGATCAAAAACGGCTGCGAGATAGCGGCCAGCAGCGGCTGCAGTTGCACCGACAGCAACGGACCGGACAGCTCCGCCGGGTTGGGCAGCAGCATCGCGAACTCGTTGCCGCCGAAGCGCGCGAGCACCGCCTCGCTTGGCAGCATGGCCTGCATGCGGGTGGCGGTCTCGCGCAGCACCGCATCGCCGACGGTGTGGCCCAGGGTGTCGTTGAGGCTCTTGAAGTTGTCGAGCTTCAGTAGCGCCACTGCAAGTTTATGCCGGGCGGCATGCGGATCGTCGGTGTGCAGCCGTGCGGTCAATGCCTCGACCAGGGCGTTGCGGTTGGGCAGCCCGGTCAGCGTGTCGTACAGCGCGATCTTGCGCAGGTGCGCCTGCTGGCGCAGATGCTCGGTGATGTCGCGCAGGATCAGTGCGACGCCCTGGCCGTCGCTGACCCGCCAGGCGCATCGCGCTGCCTCCAGCGTGCGCGTCTCGCCGTCACTCCCGGCGGTGCGCAGGTGAAGCGGCTCATCACGCTGCGCCGGTTGCCCGGCGGCCGGTTGCAGCCATGCGGCCGCGGCGGCGGGATCGTCCTGCAGGTGGGGCGGGAACAATAGCTCCATCGGTTGCCCGCGCATCGCGCGCGCACCGCTGCCGAACAACGCCTGCGCCGCACGGTTGACGAACACCACATCGCCACGCGCATCGGTCACCACCACCGCGCTGAAGTCGGCCTGCATGATCTGCGCGGCGATGCGGTTGCGCCGCTGTAATTGATGGCGCTCGAGCAGGCGCGCGGCGAGCCGGCCCAGCCGCTCGAGCGTTTCGGTGGCATGGGTCGCATCGGCCCGCGGCGCGGTGTCGGCCACGCCGAGCACGCCCAGGCATTGTCCGTCGCCGGCGAACAGCGCCAGGCCCAGGCAGAAGCGCACGCCGACCTGGCGCACCATCGGATCTTCCCGGAAGCGCGCGTCCTCGCCCGCGTCGGTGATCGCCAGCAGCGGCAGCTCGGGCCCGGGCGCACGGTACAGCGCGCTGCCGGCGATGACGGCCTCGCCCGGCCCGCATCGCGCAATTATCCGGAGGGCTTCGCCATGGCCGGCGGCCAGGATCGCGATCGGCGTCTCGCATAGTCTTGCGGCCAGCGAAACCACATCGGCAAATTCTTCGCCATCCAGCGCCGCATCACTCAGCAGGTCGTCGCCGATCCGGTTCCACGGCGCGCCCAGATGACCTGCAATGCGGGGCTGAAACGGGTTGTGCAGGCTCATGGAGCGTCCTTGGGGCGTGCTGCCAGCCATCGTGGCGGGAGGTGCTTCATTGCGTGGGCGACGCTGCCGGGCAGGAGATAGGGTGGAGTGAAATAGGGCTCGGCGTCTCCTCTGTCGTTAACGGCGCGCGCGGCCGGGACTTGAGCCCGGCCAGCGCCACGGGCCATCGAACCGCCCACGGGCGCGATCGCCCTCCTACGGATCCCCGATCACGGTCACGGTCACGGCCGCTGACCGCGCATCCGTAGAGCTGAGCTGCTCCGCTGCCCGCCCAGCCGCGCAATAGCAGGCGAGCAAGCTCGGCTGAATCCATGCGCCTGGACGCCAGACGACGAACGCGCCCCGGAGGACGCGTTCGTGAACCAACCCTTCGGTGCCGGCGCCGCGGCCTAAAACTCCTGCCAATGCTGGTCGCCGCCGGTGCCTGCGCCGCTGCCGCCGGCGGCCTTGCGTGCAGGTATGGGCTTGGCCGCCTGCGGTGCAGCGGAGCGGGGTGCGGCTGCTGCGCGCCGTGCCGCGGCTGCGCCTAACTCGATTACCGGCTCGCTCCTGGCTGCCGGTGGCTGCGCGCTGCGCGAGGTGGGCGTGGCGGACGCTGCGGCGTTGGTTTCCAGGTTCAGCCGGAATGCGGCGACGGTCTGCACCAGATGGCCGGACTGCTGCTCCAGGCTGCGCGCCGCGGCGGAGGCCTCCTCGACCAGCGCGGCGTTCTGCTGGGTGCCCTCGTCCATCTGCAGCACCGCCTGGTTGATCTGCTCGATGCCGGTGCTCTGCTCCTGGGAGGCGGCGCTGATGTCGGCGATGATGTCGGTCACCCGCTTCACGCTGGTGACGATCTCGCCCATGGTCTTGCCGGCCTGGTCGACCAGCGTGCTGCCTTCCTCGACCTTGCCGACCGAGTCGTCGATCAGCTGCTTGATCTCCTTGGCCGCACCGGCCGAACGCTGCGCCAGCGAGCGCACCTCGGAGGCGACCACCGCGAAGCCGCGGCCCTGCTCGCCGGCGCGGGCCGCTTCCACCGCAGCATTGAGCGCCAGGATGTTGGTCTGGAAGGCGATGCCGTCGATCACGCTGATGATGTCGACGATCTTGCGCGAGGAGGCGTTGATGGCGCTCATGGTGTCGACCACGCGGCCGACCACCTGGCCGCCTTGGGATGCGACATCGCCCGCGCCGATCGCGAGCTGGTTGGCCTGGCGCGCGTTGTCGGCGTTCTGGCGGACGGTGGAGGTCAGCTGTTCCATCGAGGAGGCGGTTTCCTCCAGCGATGCGGCCTGCTGCTCGGTGCGCTGCGACAGGTCGCTGTTGCCGGCCGAGATTTCGCCGGCGGCCGCGCTGATCGCGTCGCTGCCCTGGCGGATCTGGCCGACCACGGAAGCCAGCTGGCGCACGGTGCCGTTGGCGTTGGCTGCCAGCTCGCCGAACTGGCCCGGCAGGTTGGCGTCGGCCTCTTGTGTGAGGTCGCCCTCGGCCACGGCGGCCAGCAGGGTGCCGACCTCGTTCAGGCCGCGGTCGGCGCTGGTCATCAGCTCGTTGAGGGACTCGATCATCTCGCGGTAGACGAACTCGAAGCGCTCGGCCTGGCCACGGCGGCTGAAGTCGCCGGCCACGGCGGCATCGACCAGTCCCTTGATCTCGGTATTGACCGCCAGCATGCGCGACTTGACGTCATCGACCGCCTCGGTGATGCGCGCCTTCTTGCCGGGCAGCCGCTCGATGTCCTCCGACAGGTCGCCGCGGCCGTAGGCATCGACCATCGCGATGACTCGGGTCTGCAGGTCGATGTGCGAGGCCACCAGGGTGTTGATCTCGTCGGCCATGACGCCGAAGGACCCGGGGAATGCCTTGGCGTCGAGCCGCTCGTCGACCTCGCCGGCCTGGTGCGCGTCGAACATCGCGCGCTGCGCCTGCGCGAAGCCGCGCAGGCTGCCCACCGCTCGGTCCAGGCTGACCGCGATGTCGCGCATCTCGTCACGGCTGCTGATGCTGACGCGCTGCGGGAACTCGCCGGCGGCGATCGATTCGGCCGCCTGCTTGATCGCTTGCAGCGATGTGCGCGTGCTGCGGGTGAAGCCCAGGAACAGGTAGGCGGTCAGCAGCAGCACCATGGCGATGAACACCCAGGTCAGCGCCAACTGGCGCTCCAACGCGCCGATCTCGGCATCGGTCGCGGCGAACAGCGCATTGTTCGCCCCGACCAGCGCGGCGGCCAGCGCCAGGCGGGTGGCCTCCTCGCGCGCAGCCATCGCCGGGACCGGCATGTCCGGGAAATCGGCATCGAGGATCCGTTCCTGCATCACCTGGTCCTGCTTGGCGACCGCCGCGATCGCGCTGTCCAGCCGCGTGCCCAGGCTTTCGGCCAGCGACGGCATCGCCTTCTCGGCGTTGCCCGCCTCGAGCTGCGCACGGCGGCGCAGGAAGTCCTGCATGTTGCGGGTCACCGCGATGGCGGTGCGGTCATCGACCCAGATTGCGCCGTCGCCGAGCACGCGCATGGCAACCGCCGACTGCTGCGAGGTGTACTCGGTCAGCGTCGGTAGCCACTCGGTGGCGATCTGGCCGGTGTAGAGGATCTCCGCCCGGTCGGCCCGCGACAGTCCGCTGAGGTCGGCCACCACGCCTATCACCTGGCGCAACTGGCGCACCGCCTCGTTGCGCTCCTCGACCAGCGCGTTCGCATCGGCGCCGCGGGTAGCTTCGGTCCAGGCCGACCGCGCCTCGGCGAACGCAGCCTTCAGGGTGGCCGAATCGGGCAGGTTGGCCTGCGCCCACTGCTCGACCCGGTCCAGCTCGCGGCTGGCTTCGGCCGATGCATCGCTGAGCGCCTGCGGCGGTACCGCATCACCCGAGGCGTTGCGCGTGGCCAGCTGCCGGTATTTCTGCATCGCCAGCATCGAGCGGTGCAGCCCGCCGAGCGGGTCGACCACATCGCGCTGCATGCGCGCGGTTTGCAGATCGCTGCTGGCGCGGGTGATCAGCATGCCGCCGAGCACGCCGCAGGTCAGCATGAACGACGCGCCGATCACCAGCGCCTTCTGGCCGAAGCGCAGGCGCGCCATCAGGCGGGAGGCCGGCGCGAGTACGCGGTCAAGCAATGAGGAGGGCGGGCGGTTGGACATGGGGACCTCGGCAAAGGGATACGCAACTGTGTCTGCCCCCGGCAACGGCGGCCGCGCCGGAAACTTTAGGACGGCGCGGCCGGTAGCACCGGGGTAGCCCGGTGCGCCATTACGCCCGGCGAGCGGAAACCGCAAATTTGCCCCGCTGCACCCAAAAGACCGGTTCGATATGCGACGGCGCGCACACGAGCGCGCTAAAGAACGTGCATCCGCGGCCGTTGAAATGGATGCAGACCGCAGCCAGACCGTTCATACCGGAGGAGCACCCCATGTCCCGAACATCCGTCGCCGCCGTCGCATTCCTGGCGCTGGCACTCGCGATGCCGGCCCACGCCAGCCTCACCCCGACCAAGCGGGTGGACCCGGTGTTTCCGCCGGAAGCCGCGCGCAGCGGTACCGAAGGGTTCGTCGAAGTGGAGTTCACCGTCGGCGCCGACGGCAAGGTCGAGAGCGTCTCGGTGGTCAATGCCAAACCGTCACGCACCTTCGAATCGGCCGCCGTGCGTGCGGTGAAGCAGTGGGAGTTCGCCCCCGGCGGCGGGCGCGGCAAGGTACGGCTGGATTTCACGCTCTGAGCGTGCCGGGCTCCCTCCAGGGGTTTCGAAATGAAAACGCGCCGGCAGGGCGCGTTTTTTTTGCCCGAAAAGTCGAAAACGCCGCGCTGTGCGCTCCTGCGGTGGCGCACGATCTGTCGAGCCGAGCTTGCTCGGCTGCCTCCGCTAGGAGCGCCCCCACGGGCGCGATTGGTATCCACATTCCAGCTGTGCCCTTCGCCAAACCTGCGCCTCCGGCTCGTACGCAGGTCATCACGCTCAACCTGCCCGGTGCCGAGCAGTTGGCGCGCATTGGAGGGCGGGCGGTCCGCTGAAGGACATGCGACCGTCGCGCCCGTGGGGCGCTCCTGCAGGGGCGTGATTCGTAGAGCCGAGCTTGCTCGGCTGGGGGTGCGATCGAGGCAGCGGAGCAAGCTCCGCTCTACGCCGGTCCGGTACTTGGCAGCTCGCAAAAAGCCGCGGGCAGGGGTATGAGCCCGGCCCGCGGTCCGATCGGTCAGCGGATCAATTTCAGAACTCCCGCCACTCCTGCTCGCCGCCGGCGTGGGCCAGTGCCGGCTTGGCTGCGCGCTGCGGCGGCGTAGTTTTCGGGGCAGGACGCTGGGGTGGTTCGCGGCGGGGGCTGCTGGCACCGATTTCGCTGACCCTTGCGGTGACCTGGGCCGCGACCGGCGAGGCGCGGCCGCTGTCGAGGCGGAACGCCGCCACGGCCTGGCTGAGTTCGTGGGCCTGCGACTCCAGGCTGCGGGCGGCGGCATTGGCTTCCTCGACCAGGGCGGCGTTCTGCTGGGTGGTCTCGTCCATCTGCAGCACGGTCTGGTTGACCTGCTCGATGCCGGAGCTCTGTTCGGCCGAGGCGGCGCTGATATCGGCCATGATGTCGGTCACCCGCTTCACGCCGGTGACGATGTCCTGCATGGTCTTGCCGGCCCGGTCGACCAGCGCGGTGCCCTGTTCGACCTTTTCCACCGAGTTGCCGATCAGGGCCTTGATCTCCTTGGCCGCGGCGGCCGAGCGTTGCGCCAGGCTGCGCACCTCGGATGCGACCACCGCGAAACCGCGGCCCTGTTCGCCGGCGCGCGCGGCCTCGACAGCGGCGTTGAGCGCGAGGATGTTGGTCTGGAACGCGATGCCATCGATGACGCTGATGATCTCGACGATCTGCTTGGACGATGCGTCGATCTCGCCCATGGTCGTGACCACGTCGCCGACCACGCCGCCGCCGCTGGTGGCGACCTCCGATGCGCTGATCGCCAGCTGGTTGGCCTGGCGCGCGTTCTCGGCGTTCTGGCGCACGGTGCTGGTCAGCTCCTCCATCGAGGAGGCGGTTTCCTCCAGCGAGGCGGCCTGCTGCTCGGTGCGCGTGGACAGGTCGGTGTTGCCGGCGGAGATCTCGCGCGCGGCGGTGTTGATGGTCTCGGTGCCTTCGCGGATCTGGCGCACGATCTCGCTCAGCTTCTGCACGGTGCGGTTGGCATCGCCGGCGACTTCGCCGAACTTGCCGTTGAGCTGGGCGGTGATGCGACGGCTGAGGTCGCCCTCGGCCATTGCCGACAGCAGGGTACCGACCTCGTCTAGGCCGGAGTCGGCGGTCTGCATCAGCTGGTTGAGCGAGCCGATCATCTCGCGGTAGGCGAACTCGAAGCGGGCGGTGTCGCCGCGCTGGGCGAAGTCGCCGGCCACGGCGGCATCGACCAGGCGCTTGAGTTCTGCGTTGACCCCGAGCATGCCGTATTTGACCCCGTCGATGGCCTCGGTGATCTCGGCCTTCTTGCCGGGCATGCGGTCGATGTCGGCCGACAGGTCGCCCTTGGCGTAGCGCGAGACCACTTCGACCACGTGGCGGCTGACCGCGATGTGCGAGTCGACCAGCTCGTTGATCGCCTGCGCCATCGCGCCGTAGGCGCCGGGGAAACTGGCGCTGTCGATGCGGTGGTCGGTATCGCCGGCTTCGTGGCGTTCGGCCATCTGCAACTGGGCGGTGTTGAAGCTGCGCAACTGCTGCTGCAGCTGGCGCATGTCGGCCAGCAGCGAAGGGCCGGAGGACTGCACCCGCACTTCGCGGTCGAGCTCGCCGGCGCCGATGCGGCGCACGACTTCGGCGGCGTAGGCCGGCTCGCCACCGAGCTGGCGCATCAGGCTGCGGCGGATCAGCAGGCCCATCCAGACGGCTATGACCACGGCGAACAGATCGCCGAGCACACTGAGCAGGGTGCTGCGCGATTCAATCGCTTTCGCTTGTGCACCGCGTTCGGCGAGCAGGTCCCGTTCTGTCTTGTCGAATTCGGCGATCAGCGCCCGCGTGCGGTCGGAGATCTGTTTGCCCGGTCCATCGTCGAAGTTCACGAGCAGCGCCTCCATGGTCTGCTCGCCGCCGTCGACTGCACGGCGCTGGTCGATCAGGCCTTGTTCGTATGCCACGAACTGCTGCTGCAGCTCGCGCACCTGGGCAAGGCGGTCCTGCTGGACGGGGTTGTCGGAGGTCAGCCGTTTCGCCTCTGCCCAGGCGGCGTCGAAATCGCGCTGACCGTCGATGAAAGGCTCCAGATAGCTGTCCTTGCCGGTAAGCACGAAGCCGCGCGTGCTCGACGCCATGTGGACCATGTCCTGCAACAGCTGCTCGCCTTCCAGCAGTACCCGGAAGGTGTGCTCGTTGGCGTCGGACGCCACCGTGAGCTGCCTCTGCCCGGCCATGTTGATGCCGCTGATCAGCAGCATGAGCACGATGATTGCGGAAAAGCCGACTGCGAGGCGGCCTGTGACGCTGAGCTTGTCGAAAGACATGCGCATTCCTCTGTTCGGATGGAGCAGATGGGCGACGGACGCTTGCCGCCATGGACACGCTAGGCGGCTTTTGCGACCAGCCCCATGTCGGCATCGGTCATGAGCTTCTCGATGTCGATCAGGATCAGCATGCGTTCGTCCAGCGTGCCGATGCCGGTCAGGAACTGTCGGTCGATGGTGGCGCCGAGTTCCGGCACGTCGCGGATCTGCTCGCGGCCCAGCTGCACCACGTCGGACACGCTGTCGACCACCATGCCGACCACGCGGTCGGCGACGTTGAGCACGATCATCACCGTCAGCGCGTTGTATTCGGCCCTGGCCAGGCGGAACTTCAGCCGCATGTCGATCACCGGCACGATGATGCCGCGCAGGTTGATCACGCCCTTGATGTAGTCCGGTGCGTCAGGCAGGCGGGTGACCGCGTCGTAGCCGCGGATCTCCTGCACCTTGAGGATCTCGACGCCGTACTCCTCCTCACCGAGCGCGAACGTGAGGAACTCGTGGGTCGCGAGGTCGGTGCGAGTGGCGGCGCTGGGGAGCGGATGGTTCATGGCATTGTTCCTGTGACGCGGATGCGGTGTGTGGTGGGCAGCTGATATCTCAGCCCGTCGTTCCCGCGAAGGTGGGGATCCAGTGATTTGCGTGCGCAACAGCAACGTCGCTGGGTAGCCGCCTACGGCGGCACGATGAGGCAACCCGCGTTCGCGGGAATGACGAGCGAAGAAAAGCGGCAGTGTTTCCAAGAGCGTCCATCACGCAGCCACCGGCAGGCGCTCGCTTGGCTGGCCGAGGCCGCCGGCGTCGACGATCAGTGCCACGCGGCCGTCGCCGAGGATGGTCGCGCCCGACACACCCGGGATGCGGCGGTAGTTGGTTTCCAGGTTCTTGACCACGACCTGCTGCTGCCCGAGCAGTTCGTCGACCTCCAGCGCCAGCTTGCGGCCGCTGCTTTCGACCACCACCGCGATCGGCACCGCGCCGGACGCGACGCCTTCCGGCGCCGGCAGGCGGTACTGCTCGCGCAGGTTGACCAGCGGCAGGTAGTCGTCGCGCACGCGCAGCACGCGGGTGTCGCCGGCGATCGTGCGGACCTCGCCGGCGCCCAGCTGCAGCGATTCAAGAACCATGTTCAGCGGCAGGATGAAGACCTGGTCGCCGACCGCGACCGACATTCCATCCAGGATCGCCAGGGTCAGCGGCAGTCGGATCGATATGGTGGTGCCGACGCCCTTGGTGCTGCGGATCTCGACCTGGCCACCGAGCGCGACGATGTTGCTCTTGACCACGTCCATGCCGACGCCGCGGCCTGAGAGGTCGGTCAGCGCCTCGGCGGTGGAGAAGCCGGGGTGGAACACCAGGTCCCAGACCTGCGCGTCCGTCGGGTTTTCCGGCACCGGCAGGTCGCGCTCGGCGGCCTTGCGCAGGATGCGTTCGCGGTCAAGGCCTTTGCCGTCGTCGCCGACCTCGATGATGATATGGCCGCCCTGGTGCGCGGCGGTCATGGTGATGGTGCCGGTCTCGTCCTTGCCCGCGGCACGGCGCTCGGCCGGCATCTCCAGACCGTGGTCGATCGCATTGCGCATCAGGTGCACCAGCGGGTCGACGATCTTCTCGATCACACCCTTGTCGAGCTCGGTCGCCTCGCCCTGGGTCTTCAGCCGCACCTTCTTCTCCAGGCGGGTGGCCAGGTCGCGGACCATGCGCGGGAAGCGGCTGAAGGCGAACTCCACCGGCAGCATGCGCACGCTCATCACCGCTTCCTGCAGGTCGCGGGTGTTGCGGTCGAGCTGGCCCAGTCCGGTCAGCAAGGCCTCGTTGGCGACCGGGTCGAGCGACTCGGAGCGCTGGCGCAGCATCGCCTGGGTGATGACCAGCTCGCCGACCAGGTTGATCAGCGCGTCAACCTTGGCCACGGCGACGCGGATCGAGTTGTCGCCATCGCTGGCGCGGCGAGCCGGCGGTGCGGCCGGATCGGCTGGATTGCCGACAGGTGCGCCGTCGCTGCGTGCCAGCTCGGTCCTGGCCTGGCGCAGTTCCTCGATCGACAGCTCACACTGGTCCTCGACCCAGGCGAAGGCCTCGTCGATCGCGGCGCGCGGCACGCTGCCGGGCAGCATCAGGTCCCAGGCCAGGTGTGCCTCGAACGGATCGAGTTCGGTGAACGGCGGCAGCCGGTCGTCCAGGCAGGTGGTGCTGAGCTCGCCATGGCTGCCGAGCTCGCGCAGGATCCGCAGCGGGTCGTTGCCGCTCATGAACAGCGACGGCTCCGGGCGGAAGGCGATGCGCCAGTTGTCCGGCGCGGTGGGGGCGGACGGGTCGGACGCAGCCGCAGCCGGCGCCGCCGCGTCGGCGGCGAGCAGGCGGTCGAGCGCGGCGCGCGCCTGCGCGAGCGCCTCGCGGTCGGCGGCCTCGTCGCGCCCGGCGCTGCCGTACTCGGCCACCGACAACAGGCCGCGCAGCACGTCGACCGAGGCCAGCAACGCGCCGGTCGCGCCGGCGTCGAGCACGCGTCGGCCGCTGCGGGCTTCGTCGAGCAGGGTCTCCAGCAGGTGGGTCAGGTCGGTGACCGCGCCGAAGCCGAAGGTTGCCGCGCCGCCCTTGATCGAATGCGCCGCACGGAAGATCACGTTGACCGTGTCCGGGTCGGCGCTGCCGGAGGCTTCCAGCCCGAGCAGGCTGGCTTCCATCGCATCCAGACCCTCACGGCTTTCCTCGAAGAACGCGGCGTGGAACTGGGTGATGTCCATGGCTCAGCCGAGCACCTTGCGAACCGTCGAGAGCAGTTGCTCCGGGTCGAACGGCTTGACCAGCCAGCCGGTGGCGCCGGCGGCCTTGCCCTCGGATTTCTTGTCGCCGCCCGATTCGGTGGTCAGCATCAGCAGCGGGGTGAATTTGTAGTCCGGCAGCTGGCGCAGCTGTCGGATCAGCTCGATGCCGTCCATGCGCGGCATGTTGACGTCGGTGACCACCGCATCGAACCGCGCGGTCCTGGCGATCTCGAGCGCCGCCTGGCCGTCCTCGGCTTCGCGCACCTCGTAGCCGCCCGAGGACAATGCGAAGGCGACCATCTGTCGCATGGAAGTCGAGTCGTCGACGATCAGTAGCTGTGCGCTCACGCAGAATCTCCATGAGATTGCGCACTCGACGCAGTCGAGTGCCACGAGTTTCCTTCCTCCGCAGCGCGGGGGAAGGCAAGGATGGGGGCACGAGATTGCGCACTCGACGCAGTCGAGTGCCACGGGTTTCCTTCCCCTGCAGCGCAAAGGAAGGCGGGGATGGGGATGAAGGGGAGCGGGCCAGTCATGTCAGGCCTGGCCCGGTTCGGCTGGCGCGTCCAGGCCCAGGCTTGCGGCCAGCGCAAGATGTCGCGCGGCATCGGCCAGGATCGGGGAGGCGAGGGTGACGAGGGTGCTGCGCCCGGCGCTGGCGCGGTCGCGCACGAATGCATGCAGCAACTGCAAGCCGGCGGCGTGGACCCGTTCGACCCGGTCGGCGGTCAGGGTCAGCGGTTCCTCATCGTCCAGGTGCGGCAACAGCGCCGCCTGCAGTGCGGCGACATGCTCGATGCCAAGGTCGGATTGCAGGGACAGCTGGGTCATGGCGGATGGGGCGGCCGTTGAGGTTCGTGTCAATTAACGGCGGCGGCGGCGGCGACTTGAGCGGGCGGCACTGCACCGGGCTCTGGCGGAGCGGCCATGGCCCGACCGCGCATGCGCAGCAGACCATCGCGCCCATCGGCGCCGTTGTAGGAGCGGGCCATGCCCGCGACTGGAATGACGCGGCCGCGCCGGTCGCGCCGCCGAGCGACAGCAGGGCGCGCATGCGCTCGATCACGTGCTCGGGGTACCGGCCCCGGTCGTAGAAGCACAGCGCGCGCGCCCGCGGCCTGCTTTGCAGGACGCGGTCGAGCCCGGCGTCGTACTCGGTCAGGCTCACCCCGCCGGCCTCGCGGAGCGCGGAGCTGGCCTGGTGGGTCATCCGGAAGCCGGGGTAGCCCGCGCTGAACGTCGCGTCGATCTGCTGGAGGATCATCTGCTCGACCTGCTCGACGGGGCTGCGCAGGGCCTCCTGCGTGACGTCGGCGGGCAC
>JAHWKC010000370.1 GCA_019348095.1 Pseudomonadota bacterium
GATGTGCTGGTCAACAACGCGGCATTCCAGCAGCACCGCGACTCGATCGAGGAGATCACCGAGGAACAGTTGCAGGAGACCCTCCAGACCAACATCGGCGGCTATTTCCACATGACCCGCGCGGCGCTTCCGCACATGGACGAGGGCGCGAGCATCATCAACTCGGGATCGGAAACCGGAATCTTCGGCAGCAAGCACCTGCTGGACTACTCGGCCACCAAGGGCGCGATCCACGCGTTCACCAGGTCGCTGGCCAGCAACCTGCTGGAGCGCGGCATCCGCGTGAATGCCGTTGCGCCCGGGCCGGTGTGGACGCCGCTGAATCCTGCGGACAAACCCGCCGAGGCGGCGGCCGAGTTCGGCAAGTCCAGCGACATGGGGCGTCCGGCACAACCCGAGGAAATGTCCCCGGCCTATGTTTTTCTCGCTTCGCCAGTGTGCTCGTCCTACATCAACGGGGTCGTTCTGCCGGCCATGGGCGGGCCGAACGGCTAGCGTGGAATGCCCCCGGGCGGCGGCCCACGCCAGGCATCCGCCCGGCGGCTCTGCCGCCGGGGAGTCCGCGCTTCAACCCTTGTCCCGCAGGTGTGTCGGCACCGTTTCCGGAACGGTCCACCGATATACCGTCGCTCCGTCCACCTCGATTCTCTCCTCCGGTGCCCAGTCGCCCATGTCGAAGGCGTGGGAGACGATGCGCGTACCCGGCTCGAGTTGCAGGAGCTTCGGCCGCAGCCGCAGATTCAGCGAAGGCAGCAGGTACAGCGTCACGACGGTTGCATCCGACAGGTCCGTGTCGAACAGATCGCCCTCGATGAAGGTCACCTTGTCGGTGACACCGGCGCGCTTGGCGCCTCGCCTGGCGTCAGCGATCCGCTTGGGATCGATGTCGACGCCGATGCCGCGCGTGCCCCAGCGTTGCGCCGCGGCGATGGGAATGCGCCCGTCGCCGGAGCCAAGGTCGTAGAGCACGTCGTCCTTTCCGACCTCGGCTGCCTGCAGCATCGCGTCGACGACCTTTGGCGGCGTCGGAACGTAAACGACATCCGGGGTGCGCCTGGCCGCCGTCCGCTCCGGCGCGGACACGCCGTTGCCGGTCCAGGCAGTCACCGGAATCGCTGCTGCCTGCGGAGCGCCCGCGTTCGCGGCCAGGAAGCCTGGGGCTGGCGCATTCGCGGAAGTGGGCGGAGGCTGGCGGCAGCCGGCGGCGAGCGCGACCGCTCCGGCTGCAAGCGCGAGCACGAGTGGATGGGGGGTTTGCATCAGGGTTCTCCTTGGTCGTGAGCATCGGATTCCACGGGTTTTTCCAGTCCGGCGCCGCCGCGCGGTACCGCGCGATCGCCACCAATCAGCAACACCAGGCCGCCAAGCCCCAGAACGGCCAGTCCGACCAGCGCACCGGTGCCGGTGTGGCGGACGCTCGCGTAGAGCAGGTAGGCCGCCATCGTGCAGAACACCAGCGGCGTCAGTGGATAAAGCGGCACGCTGAACGGCCGGTGCGCACCCGGGCCGGACCTCGCACGCAGCACGAAGAGCGCGACTCCTGTGAGCAGGAAGAACAGCCAGAACACCGGCGCGGTGTACTCGACCATGGTGGTAAACCCGTGCCTTGTCGCGGTCCCCAGCCCCACGAGCGCCAGTGCGATCGCGCCCTGCACCAGCAGCGCATGCACCGGCGAGTCCAGGCGCGGGTCCCAGCGGCCCAGCGGGGCGAACATCGGCGCGGCGCGTCCGAACGCATAGGTCGTGCGCGCCGCCATGAGCACCGTCGCGTTCATCGAGGTCAGTGCCGCCACCGCCACGATCGCGCTGATGACCTGGGCGCCGCGACCACCGAGCACGCTTCCCATCATGTCGGCGGCCACTGCAGAGGAGGCCGCCATATCCGGCAGGCCCAACACTCGAAGGTAGGCAAGGTTCATCAGCAGGTACAACCCGGTGATCGCGGCGATGCTCAGCACCAGCGCGCGCGGCAGGTTCCGGTTCGCGCCGACCACCTCGGCCGAGATGTAGGCGGCCTCGTTCCAGCCGCCGTACGCAAGCATCACGAAGATCAGCACCAGGCCCCAGTGGGTGTCTCCTGTGGCCGCGGCAGCCTGTAACGCGCCGCTCGCGATCGGCAGGGCCAGGCCCGCCGCAACGATCGCGACGACCCCGCCCACCTGCAGCAGCGTCAGCAGGTTCTGCGTGCGCCTCCCCGACTTCAGCCCCGCCACATTGATGGCGGTAAGCATGACCACCGCCAGCGCGGCGTACAGTCCAGACGACCACGCGCCCATGATCGGAAGCACCTGCGCCGCGTAGTCGCCGAAAACGAAACCGAGCAAGGCGATCGAGCCGGTGGGAATGACGGTCAGGCGCGCCCAGGCGAACAGGAACGCAACCTTGTTGCCGAACGCCAGCTTCAAGAAATGGTATTCGCCGCCGGAGTGGGGATACGAGGTGGCCAGCTCCGCATAGCACAGCGCCCCCGCCAGCGACAAGACGCCGCCCAGGACCCAGGCCAGCATCAGCGCGCCCGCGCCCCCGGAATTGGCCGCGACCACGGAGGGCACGCTGAAGATTCCGGCGCCGATCACCACGCCCACCACCAGCGCCATGACGTCGCTCGTGCTCAACGAAGGGCGCGGAGCCGCGTGTCCAGGACGGACGGACGCCTGCGCCATGTCGGTCACTCCGTTCATGCAGGCTCCGCCGCTCGCGATTCCTTTT
>JAHWKC010000371.1 GCA_019348095.1 Pseudomonadota bacterium
TCCTCACCCTGGCCCTATCGCTGGCGCTGCTCGCCGCGTGCAGCAGCGAGCAGCCCCAGCCCGCGCCGCCGGCCGAGCCGGTCGAAGCCGCAACCCAGGCGCCCGAGTTCGAGCTGCCACCTGCCACCTCGCAGGAGCCGGTGGCCGTCAGCGGCGACGCCATCGCTGTCGGCAGCTCGATCGGCGCCGACATGGCGGTGGACGCGCGCAAGCAGCGCTACACCACCGGCGACACGATCTACGTCTCCATCCCCACCGGGGAGTTCGATCCCGGCAGCCAGGCGAAGGTCTACTGGACCTTTGAGGACGGCACCACCGAGAAGGAGGAGACCCAGGACATCCCCGCCGGGGCCGAGCACCTGCATTTCGAGCTGTCCGCCGAAGACGGCCTGCGCGCGGGCGACTACAACGTGCAGGTCGACGTCAGTGGACAGCCGGTGGGCATTGTCGACTTCAGCGTCGAGTGAGCCTGCCCGCGCGATGAGCCGCCGGCTGCTGTTCCATCGCGACTTCCGCCGCGCCAGCGGAGGTCATGGCAAGGTCTGGGACTACTTCGAGCATGCCCGGTCGCACCCGGACTGGTCAGCATCGGTGTACCTGACCCCGGCCAGCGTGGAGCCCGACAACCCGTGGCGCGCCCATGCCGTGCCGGTGCAGCCGCAGTGGCGGCCCGAACAGTCCGACGCGCTGCTGCTGGGCGGCATGGACTGGCAGGCCTGGCCGCACGATGAGCCGGGCCGCCCGGTGATCAACCTGGTCCAGGGCGTGCGCCACGGCGACCCGGGCGATCCGCGCCACGCGTTCCTGGGCCGGCGCGCGATCCGCCTGTGCGTCAGCGCGCCGGTGGCCGAGGCGATCCTCGCAGCAGCGGCGGGTACGGCTACCGCGCGGTGGCGCTGGCGGTTGCGGAGGCGGCGCTGCGGTTGCCCGACGGTTTGGCGGCGCCGGAGACGCGTGCGGGAGTATTCATCGATGCGACCAAGCAGCCCTCCCTGGGCCGGGCACTGGCGGCCGCATTGCGCGGGCGCGGGTGCCAGGTCGCGTTGTGCGACCGGCGGGTCCTGCGTCATGAATATCTCGCGCAAATGGCCGCTGCCGCGATCGCGGTGACCTTGCCGTATGCGACCGAGGGCTTCTACCTGCCTGGACTGGAAGCGATGGCACTGGGCTGCGCCACCATCGTGCCCGATTGCATCGGCAACCGCGCCTACCTGGCGGACGGACGCAACGCGCTGGCGCCGCCGCTGCAACTGGATGCACTGCTGCAGGCGGTGCAGCGGCTGGACGATGCGGCACTGTTCGCCCGGCTGGTAACGCACGGGCGCGAAACCGCGGCACGTTTCGGGCTGCAGCGCGAACGTGAGGCGTTCCACGCCGTACTGGACGACATCGACCACCTATGGAACGCATGAGCGGCCGCACGCTGGCACTGACCGGGGTGCCACGCGGCGGCACCACGCTGGCCTGCCGGCTGCTCGGCCTGTGCGACCAGACCGTGGCGCTGTTCGAACCGATGGAGGTCGGCGACCTGTCCCCGGACGATCCGCAGGCGGCTTTGGACACCATCGCCGCGTTCTGCGACCAGGCGCGGGCGCAGATCCTGCAATCGGGCACCGCCCCCAGCAAGCAGCGCGGTGGCCGTGTGCCGGACAACCCCTTTGGCGACGAGCGCCTGCCCGACGGCCGCCGCCGGCAGCAGACGACGCGCGGCGAGATCGCAGTGGAGCCGCGGCCCGCGCCGGACTTCACCCTGGTGATCAAGCACAACGCGGCGTTCGCGGCGCTGCTGCCGCAGCTGCGCGAGCGTTTCCAGACCCGCGCGATCGTGCGCCACCCGTTGTCGGTGCTGGCCTCGTGGAACTCGGTCGACCTGCCGGTCAGCCGCGGCCGCATTCCCGCCGGCGAACGCCTCGATGCGGCGCTGGCCGCGCAGCTGCAGGCCGAGCCCGCGCGCCTGCGCCGGCAACTGATCGTGCTGGAGTGGTTCTTCGCGCGGTTCGCCACCGCATTGGCGCCGGCGGAGGTGCTGCGCTACGAGGACATCGTCGCCACCCAGGGCCAGGCACTACGCGCGAGCGCCGGGCTGAGCGGCCGCAGCGATGCACAGTTGACCGAGCGCAATGCCAGCGCGCATTACGACCGCGCGCAGATCGCCGGACTGGCCGAAGCGCTGCTGCGCCAGCCGGGCAGCTGGCAGCGCTGGTATCCGCCCGACAGCGTGGCGCCGCTGGCGCAGCGACCGCGGTGCTCCGCAGGTCGGCATCTCGTCGCCGAACTCCCAGCCCTCGGCGCGCAGCGCCCGACGGCCCATGAGCACGCAGCACGCGACGGCTCCGGCGGACAGCACCGGGCTGAGCACCGAGCGGGTCAGCAGGACCGCATCGACGTGGTGCGTGACCAGCAGCGCCAGCGCGGTTCCGAGAACCGCGAGGATCCGGTGCAGCGAATAGGTCGTGTTCGATCGACCGATTGACATCGTTGTCTCCCCGCCAGAGATTCCGGCCGCCGGCCGGTCGACCGTTCGGTCGTGGCGGGAGACTAATCCGATGGGCGCACGCGTGTCATCGAACGCAGGGGGTGAAATCTGGCACAGCCGGAGCTACGCCGCCCCCGACCGGGCGAGGCTTAGACGCCACGTCGCCCTCCGGCGCGGCAGACTCTGCTGGCCCGGTAGCTTTTCGGCAAGACGCCCGGAAAGATCCCGGAT
>JAHWKC010000372.1 GCA_019348095.1 Pseudomonadota bacterium
GCCGTGTTCTACGTCCTGCGCGACGGCCAGGCCAACTTCCTGACCGCCACGCCAGCGGCCGAACAAGCGGCGGCGTGACAGCTCAGACTCCGTGCGGGCCGGGGAACGGCATGACCCACCACTGCGGTGCGGTCGAGTAAGTGATTGGCCCCACGACCCCCTGACCCCAGAGGGACACCGCCCCACGGCTTCATGCGGCCACGTCGTCGCGGAGGAATGCCTGGCAGCCCCTGGCTGTCGTCGATCTCGACATCGACAGCGAAGCCGACCACAACTTCACACCAACACCTCCAGCTTGGTGCCGGCGCGAGTCGGCTCCTGGGCAGTGTGCGCCTCCCTCGGGTGGCCTCAACACCGTTCGTCCTCGCTTCGCTGCGGGCGCTGCGTGTTGACCCCACCCTCGCTCGACGCTGCCCAAGAGCAGCCGACCCGGACCTGAAAAGCGCTGGGAGAAGGGGTTGACAACCCCGCCCCGTTCAGGAATGCCGTTCTTCATGTTCCTGCGTGGAGCGCTGCAACCTGGGGGAGCCGCCGTTACGTTCACCTCATGACCGCCGGCCCGCGTCCCCGCTATGGCTTGCTCTCCGGCAGCATCGCCGCTGCGCTCGTAGCCGTAGACCAGGTCGACGTCCGAGCTGAAATTGAGTTCCTCCCCACCCAGCTTGCCCAGCCCGAAGACCACCAGTTGCTGCGGCTGGTCGTCGCTGTCGCGCACCACGCCGTGGCGTTGCAGGAACTCGCCCTCCAGCGCCGCCAATGCGACCTGCAGGCAGGTTTCCGCGAGCCGGGTGCTGCCGGCGAGGGTCGCGTCGACGTCGTCCAGCCCGCAGGCGTCGCGCCAGATCAGCCGCGTGGATTCCGCCGAGCGGTAGCGGCGCAACAACATCGCCCACTCATCGCGGTTGTCCGCGCGGAGCTCCGGAGCAGGCTGCGGCATCCGCCCGTCGTCAGCCAGCAGGCGCGGCAGCAGTTGCGGCTGGCGCACTAGGGTGTCGATCGCAAAATCGCTGACCGTGGCTACCTTGGAAACGCGCCCGACGGTGGATGGCGCAGCCAAGGCGTCGGCGATCTGCGCCGACACCTTGCCAAGCCGCTGCAACGCGCGCTCGTGCAGGGTCTGTGCAAACGCGCTGGGCGTTCCGGAAACTGGGGCATTCATTGCAGTGGATTCTGGCATGCGCGCGATCGCACCCACCGGCACGAGGCACAGCGCGGGCTCCGACATGCGCCGAAATGAAAACGGCCGCCCCGAGGCGGCCTTGACGCGGTGCAACAAACCCTTGCCGAAGCGGCGCCTGCCGCGGGAACGGGTCAGAGTCAGGGAACCGCGGCCCCCATCAAAATAAAAAGCCCGCACCGGTCGAACCGGTAGCGGGCTTGCTCCCTCCCCCACGTCGGGATGCGCTTCGACTGTGAAGGACTTGTGAGAGTAATTGCACGCTGCAGTGCAAAACAGAACCGGCGAGTATCTGAAATCCAGCTCGCCCGTGAAGTCCGGTCGCCCTCCCGCAACGGGGTGACGACCGGCCAGCAGCAGCCTTTACGGTCGGGCGATGGTGATAACCGGCGAGTCCCACCTCTCCCAATGGCTCTCGTTGGACGAATCGCCCAGCGCCTTGAGCACCGAGAGCTTCACCACGTACTGCCCATCGGGCACGACGTAGCTCTTCTTGCCGGCTGTGGTCACGCCGTCCCAGGAGAACGCGAAGAACCCGGTCGCGCCGGAGTTGCGGCCCAGGTATTCGGTCTGCAGGGCGCTATGCCACGACCTGCCGGAACCCGCCTCGACCACGTCCATCCGCACCGTGCGCGACTGGTGAGCGAAGTGGATGAGGAAGAACGGAACGTCACCGCCGACCATGCTGTAGGTTGCCCCGCTGGCCTGGTTGGTGAAGGTTCCGCCACCCAGTTTGGCCAGCCACGGGAACCCGTTGGCGGTCGGTGCGAGCACCGTCCTGGCCTGGTAGTCGCCGACATAGCCTGCGAACGGCACCCGCAGCACCGCACTGCCGTCGTCCGGGGTGAACACCAGAAAACCGCCGTACTGGCCGCCAACCGGGCCGGTCGCCGGGGTAAAGGTCACGTCGACCGCCGCGCTGGCACCAGGCTGCAGGGTCACGCTGCTGGCGCCGAACGACACACTGGCGTTGGACAGGAACGCGCCGGGCGCAAAGGTGTTCGAACCGGTCGAAAGCGCGTTGATCGAAGTCACCGCGTAGGTCACCGGCGTCGAACCGCTGTTGCTCAACTCGACCGTGCGCAACACCGATCCGGCCTGGCTTTCACCCAGCGAGATCTTGCCGGGCTCGACCCTGGTCGCCGCGGTGACCGCATCGTCGATCCGCAGCATGCCGGCGCCCTGGCGGTGGGCGAAGTCGAGGAAGCCCAGTCCCGGGCGGCCCGACCAGGGTTTCGGCGTGGCGCTGTTCTGCAGGATGCGACCAACCGCCAGCGACGGCGTGTTCGGCGAGGACTGCAGCAACAGCGCTGCGGCACCGGCCACGTGCGGCGCGGACATCGAGGTGCCGCTGAGCGTGGCGTACGCGCCGCGCTCCAGCGGGTAGGTCGAGAAGATCGAGCCGCCGGGCGCGCCGATGTCGGGCTTCAGCGCCAGGTCCGGCGACATCCCGTACGCGGTGAACGACGACAGCAGTCCGCCGCTCGGGTTCGGGAACGATGCCAGATCATCGGTCCAGGTCATC
>JAHWKC010000373.1 GCA_019348095.1 Pseudomonadota bacterium
CAGGGCGTGGCGGTGGTCGCCCGTGCCGCGGGTGCGCGGGAAGTGCTCGCTCACCTCGACCACGAGCAGCCGCTCCGGGTCGGCGCCGGCGCGGGCCAGCTCGTCGGCGGTGCCCCCGTTGTGCAGCGACAGGCTGCACCAGCCGTCGGCGTCGGGCGGCGAGGCAGCGGTCGCCATCACGCGCGGCGCAGCGCGCTCGAGCAGCGGGCCCATCCGCCGGAAGTCCGCAGCGGCGAACCCCAGGTTCGCGTCGGCGTCGCGCAGGTAGCGCTCGAGCGGCCCGAAGAAGCCCGACAGGTAGTGCACGCCGGGGTGCTCGAACAGCGGCGTGAGGACCGTCAGCAGGGCCGACGAGATCCGCAGGTCCTCCCAGTCCGTGCGCTCCCCCAGTGCCTGCAGGAAGGCCGGCGGCTGCCCCGGGCCGAGCGGCAGGCCGAGGGTGTCGCGGGGGTGCAGCCGGGCGGCTGCCTCGGCGGGAGTGAGCGCGGTCATCCGCACGTCCTACCGGGTCGCGCGCTGAGCGTCAGGGGGACTCGGTGCTCGCGACCACGTCGTCCAGCGGCGGCGGCGGCTCCTCGGGCGGCTCCGGCGGCGGCGGCGGCGGCGGCGGTGGCGGCGGTGGCGGCTGGACAATATTGACCAGCGTGACCTCTTCCTCCGGTTCGTCGGCCGGCGGCGGCGTCATCGGCGCCAGCAGGAGAAGCAGCGCCGCAGCGTGCACGGCGATCGCCATGGTGATACCGGCAATACGTGCCCAGTTCAATCCTTCGCGGTCGTCTTGGTTACGGTTGTTTTCGAGGTCTTGCGTCATGCGCCGTCAGCTCGGGGAGGTGATGCCGGACGCCAAGGCGCCGCGGGCGGTCGATTCAGCCCCGTGAACGTATAGTCACGGGAACTTCCTAGGATATACCAAACTGCACCCGAGGTTCCAAGCACAACGTGGCGGTTTCGTGATGCGGATCAGGCGCTGGATCAATTCCCGGGTAGCGCGAGGATCTTCCGTGCGTCTTCGGGGTTCCCCAGGCCTTTGTCGAGGGCCTGCTGGGCGGCGGCCTTGGCCTCGCCGATGCGGTCCTCCTGCCACAGCACCCGCGCCAGGTTCAGGAAGGTCTCGCCGTCGTCGTCCAGCGGACCGGCCTTGCGGTAGGCCTCGATCGCCGGATCGATCTGATCGGAAAAGTAGTAGGCCTGGGCCAATGCGAGGTAGGTGTTGAAGTCTTCCTTCAACGCACCCTTCTGCAGGCCCTCATTGATGACCTCGGCGGCCTCTCGCTCCTTGCCTTCCAGGTTGAGGTAGGTCGCATACAGCTGGCGGTACTCCGCTTCGTCGGTCAGTTGCCCGGCGGCGCGCACGCGTTCGAGTACGGCGGCGGCCTCGTCGGGCATGTCGCTTTGCTGATAGATCGCCGCCAGATTCAGCTGCGAGCGCTTGTCGTCCGGGCTCTTGCTGGCGATTTGTTCTGCAAGACGCGCGGCTTCGGCGGTCTGCCCCGTCTCCGCGTAGGCCGCCATCAGCATCTGCATCCAGTCGGCGCGCGGTTCCGGGGAGGCTTCCATGGCCCGTTTCAGGGCGTCGGCGGCTTCCGGATAGCGCTCCATGGCGTACAGCGCGTTGCCCTTTAGCGCGAGCGCTTCGGGATCATCGCTCCCGGATTCGGCCAGATAGCGATCAAACGTCGCGATCGCCTGCTCGTATTGCTCCTGCTGCAGTTGCATCTGACCCAGCATCAGCATGGAGTTGAAGTGGTTGTTGTTGTCGAGGCCGTCGAACTCGAGCGCTTGCCGGAGGTAATCCATCGCAGCGGCGTTGTCTTCGGCCTCGTAACTTGCGTGCGCTGCGATCTGAGCTGCGATCGCCCGCTCATAGGCGTTGGCGCGTTCGTTCGCGATGATTTCTTCGGCGGCGGCGCGCGCCTCTGCAGACTTGCCTTCCTCGTGCAAGGCGATGAGCTTGTTGAGGGGTTTGGCCAAGCGCGAAGAAGCTTGTTGCTTCGAATTCTCGCGGGTGGCATTGGCATACTTCTCGACGACTTCCTGGTCATCGTTCTGCCTGCTCTCGGCACGCTCGCGGCGCTCCGCGCGTTCACGGGCCGTTTGCGCGGTGGCTTGCGACACCAGGCCGAACATCAGCACGGCACCGATGGCGCCCGCAAGGATGCTGCGGTTGCGGAAGGGAGATGCATTCATGGGATCACCTTCGATCTACTGCCGATGGACGGTTCGGCGGGAAGAGGGGGGGGCCGTGGGGCGGTCACGCTACCAGAAACACAGGCGCCGGCGATAGCCGATCGGGCGCAACCGCCACAATGTGACCATTCGATCGCACTCAGCGGCACCGCGGGCTACGTCCAGCCGCGCGGGCCTGCTGGTACACCGGCGTTAGAGCACCGGCACGGCCGCGAAGTTCCTGGATGCGCGATTGCGGGTTGGGGTGGGTCGAGAGCCATTCCGGCGCACGGCTGCCGCTGGCCCCCATCATGTTCTGCCACAGGTCGACCGCCTGCTGAGGGTCGAAACCTGCCTCGGCCATGAGCTGCTGCCCGACCACGTCGGCCTCGATCTCCTGGGTGCGGCTGTTGGGCAGCAGGAACACGCTCTGGGCGAGTGCGCCGCCGAACTGCCCGGTGGCATTGGCTGCGCCTTGTCCGTACTGCGACCCGACCAGCGCGCCGATAATGCCGAGCCCGGCCTGGGCACCCA
>JAHWKC010000374.1 GCA_019348095.1 Pseudomonadota bacterium
GTTGCCGCTGGAGCGGATCAACGAGGCCTTCGACCTGATGCACGAGGGCAAGTCCATCAGGACCGTAATCCGCTATTGACCGTATCCCTGTAGGAGCGGCTTCAGCCGCGATCGGATGCATGTCTGCTCGCGCCGGTTTCACGATCGCGGCTGAAGCCGCTCCTACAAAGCTGGAGGTCAGCACATGCAACGCATCGAACAACACGCCTGCTTCGGCGGCCGCCAGCAGGTCTGGCAACACGCATCGAGCACGCTCGGCTGCGACATGAAACTCGCCGTTTACCTGCCGCCGCAGGCCGAAGGCGGGCCTTGTCCGGTGCTGTACTGGCTCTCGGGCCTGACCTGCAACGAGCAGAACTTCATCGGCAAGGCCGGCGCGCAACGCTTCGCTGCGCAGCACGGGGTGATTCTGGTCGCACCCGACACCAGCCCGCGCGGTGAGGGTATCGCCGATGACCAGGCCTATGACCTGGGCCAGGGCGCCGGCTTCTACCTCGATGCAACGCGCGAACCCTGGGCCGCGCATTTCCGCATGTACGACTATGTGGTCGATGAGCTGCCGACCCTGGTCGAGGCGCATTTCGACACGACCCCCGCGCGCGGGATCAGCGGGCACTCGATGGGCGGCCATGGGGCGCTGGTGATCGCGCTGAAGAACCCGGGCCGCTACCGCAGCGTGTCGGCGTTCGCGCCGATCGTGGCGCCGTCACGGGTGCCGTGGGGCGAGAAGGCGTTCGCCCACTACCTCGGCGATGACCGCGACGCGTGGCGGCACTGGGATGCAAGCGAACTGGTGGCGGGTGCGCAGGAGCGCCTGCCGCTGTTGATCGACCAGGGCGATGCCGACGAATTCCTCAGCACCCAGCTCAGGCCGGAACTGCTGCGCGCCGCGTGCGAGCGCGCCGGTCATCCGCTGCAGTTGCGCATGCAGCCGGGCTACGACCACAGCTACTACTTCATCGCCAGCTTCATCGGCGAACACATCGCCCACCATGCGCGTGCGCTGAAAGGCTGACGTGCGCGCCCGCGGCGCACGCGGCCGCCCGCCTCGTAGAGCCGAGCTTGCTCGGCTGCGTCCTCGCCCGGACAGACGCCGGCGGATTGTGTAGCCGCCCCCGTGGGTACGATCGCGCTCACACAGCTGGCCATCGGCCGGAAAAGCATCGCGGCCATGGGCCGCTCCTACAGGGATAGGGCGCTTCAGCCGAGTTTCGCGCGCTGCGCGGCCAGGGCTTCGCGTTGCTGCTTCCAGTCGACCAGGCGCTTGCGCTCCTGCTCCACCACCGCGGCGGGCGCGTTGCTGACGAAGGTCTCGCTGGCGAGTTTGCCGGTGCACTTGGCGATCTCGCCCTCGACCCGCTTGAGCTCCTTGTCCATGCGCGCCCGTTCGGCGCCAAGATCGACCAGGCCCTCCAGCGGCACCAGCAGCTTGAGCTCGCCGACCACTGCGGTCGCGGCGGCCGGCGCCGCATCGGCATCGGCCAGGAATTCGATCCGGTCCAGCCGGGTCAGGAAGCGCAACTGTGAATCGAAGCGCTCGGTGCGGGCGCGATCAGGCTCCAGGCCCCCGGCCAGCAACAGCGGCACCCGTTTGCCCGGCGCGACGTTGAGCTCGCTGCGCACGCGGCGCAGGGCCGAGACCATTGCCTTGAGCCATTCCACATCGGCCGCGGCCTCGGCGAAGCCCGCCGCGTCGACATCCAGCGGCTGCGGGTAGGGGCGCACCATGATGCTTGCCTCGGCCAGGCCGAGCTTCGGCGCCACCGCCTGCCACAGTTCCTCGGTCACGAACGGGATCAGCGGGTGCAGCAGGCACAGCAGCCGCTCGAGCACATGCAGCAGCGTGTGCCGGGTGCTGGCTGCGGCGGCGCTGCCTTCCCCGGTGCTGCTGTCGTTGTTGAGAGCAGGCTTGGCCAGCTCGACGAACCAGTCGCAGAAATCGTTCCAGGCAAACTCGTACAAGGATTGCGCGAGCAGGTCGAACCGGTACGCGGCGAAGTGCGCTTCGGCTTCGGCCGCGGTGCGCGCCAGTTGCGCCAGGATCCAGCGTTCGGCATCGGTGCGCGGCTGCGGCACGCCTTCGAACTGCGCGTCCTCGGTGTTCATCAACACGAAGCGGGTCGCGTTCCACAACTTGTTGCAGAAGTTCTTGTAGCCCTCGGCGCGGCCCATATCGAAGCGGATGTCGCGGCCGTGGGTCGCCAGCGCGGCGATGGTGAAGCGCAAGGCGTCGGCGCCGAACGCCGGGATGCCGTCGGGGAATTCCCGCCGCGTGGCCTTGGCGATCTTCTCGGCCATCTTCGGTTGCATCAGGCCGCTCGTGCGCTTTTCCAGCAGCGCATCCAGGCTGATGCCGTCGATCAGGTCGAGCGGGTCCAGGATGTTGCCCTTGGACTTGGACATCTTCTCCACCCCATCCAAGCCTTCCAGCAACGGCATGGTGATCACGATCTGCGCCAGCTGGCCGTGCTGCTCCTGCAGCTGGCGACCGACCAGCAGGTTGAACGTCTGGTCGGTTCCGCCGAGCTCGACGTCGGCGCGCAACGCGACCGAGTCGTAGCCCTGGACCAGCGGAGACAGGAACTCGTGGATGGCGATCGGCTGGCCGGCGGCATGGCGCTTGGAGAAGTCGTCGCGCTCGAGCATGCGCGCGACGGTGTGCTGCGCCGCCAGCCG
>JAHWKC010000375.1 GCA_019348095.1 Pseudomonadota bacterium
AGCTCGTCGTCCCAGTCACCTTTCCGGATGTCGTAGAGCAGGGTTCGGCAGGCGTTGGTCACGTCGGTGATGTGTACCTTCCCGCCGGTCAGCTTCCACACGAGCCAGCTGTCGATCGTGCCGAAGCAGAGCTCCCCCGCCTCCGCCTTCGCCCGCGCCCCCTCGACGTTGTCGAGCAGCCACTGCGCCTTGGTTCCCGAGAAGTACGCGTCGATGACGAGGCCGGTCTTCTCGCGCACCATGTCCTCGTGCCCGGCCGCCTTCATCTGGTCGCAGATGCCGGCGGTACGCCGGTCCTGCCAGACGATCGCGTTGTAGATGGGGACCTTGCCCGCCGGATCGAGCACGGTGCCGCTCACCGACGTCGTCACGCCCGGATCGCACTGCGGGACCTGCGTGCAGAGCCCGACGCACGGCTCACCAGAGTCGTTCTTCGGCGTGACGCACCCGAATCCGACGCAGCCGCCGTCGTTGTCGCCGCTGCTGCCGCTGCTCCTGCCGAGGAGGAGCCGGGCGAGGACCGCCCGCGCCGCCGCCGGCGCGGTGGCCGCGGCATTCCTCGTCGCGTGGGGGTACAGAGAAGGTCCATTCCCCTTTGCTCGCCGCCCCTTTTCGTGGAGACTCGTGGGGACCGTGACGGGGCACCGCCCCACTCGGCTCGCCATCGCGGGCTATCTGGGCCACATGTGGGAACTCTACTCGGTTTGGACGTGGATCCCTTCGTTTCTAGCCGCCAGCGCGCTCGCGCTGGGCTTGGCCATGGCAATCGGCAGCGGCGCGGCGATGGCCGCCGACGGACCTGACCCGGACCGGGTATGGGTCAAGTTCAAACCCGGCAGCAAGGGGCAGGTGCAGCATTCGCTGCGCGGCGCCGGCGGCCAGATCCACCACAGCTTCGACAGCCTGCACGCATTCGCGGTCAGCTTGCCGCCGCAGGCGTTGCAAGGCATCCGCAACAATCCAAACGTCGAGTACGTCGAGTCCGATTCCGCGCGCTATCCGATGGCGCAGCAGCAGCCCTACGGCATCGACATGGTGCGTGCGCCGCAGGTCTGGTCGCAGGGCGTCACCGGCGATGGGATCACCGTCTGCGTGATCGACTCGGGCATCCACTCCGCCCACGAGGATTTCCAGGGCGTTAACCTGGCCGGCGGGTATCCGACCGGTTGGGACAACGACACCTGCGGCCACGGTTCGCACGTGGCCGGCACGATCGCGGCGAAGAACAACCAGGTCGGCGTGGTCGGCGTCAACACCGGCGCAATTTCGCTGTACACGGTCAAGGTGTTCGATGGCGAGACTTGCGGCTGGAGCTACAGCTCCGATCTGGTCGACGCGGCCAACCGCTGCGCCCAGGCCGGTGCCAAGGTCATCAACATGAGCCTCGGCGGCAGCTTCAGCAGTACCACCGAGAACAGCGCGTTCCAGTCGCTCTATGACAACGGCGTGCTCAGCGTCGCCGCGGCCGGCAACGACGGCAACAACCGCCACAGCTACCCGGCCTCGTACGACAGCGTGATTTCGGTCGCCGCGATCGACAGCAACAAGCAGCATGCGTCTTTCTCCCAGACCACCAACCAGGTCGAACTGGCGGCGCCCGGCGTGGGCGTGCTCAGCACCGTGCCGCAGATCTCGGCCAGTGCATCGGTGGACGGGATTTCCTACATCGTCTCGGCGCTTGAGTTCACCCATGAAGGCAGCGCCAGCGGCGCGACGGTGGACGGCGGCCTGTGCGACAGCGCTGGCAGTTGGACCGGCCAGGTGGTGCTGTGCGAGCGCGGGTCAATTTCCTTCGCCGACAAGGTCAACAACGTCGCCGCCGGCGGCGGTGCCGCGGCGGTGGTCTACAACAACGCCCCCGGCGGCTTCAGCGGCACCCTGGGTACGGCTGGCCCTGCGATCCCGGCGGTCAGCATGAGCCAGGAGGACGGCCAGTACCTGGTGGCCAACAAGATCGGCGCGAGCGCCTCGGTCAGCACGGTGCCCGACAACCAGGGCAACGGCTACGCCTACTACGACGGCACCTCGATGGCGACCCCGCACGTGGCCGGCGTCGCCGCGCTGGTGTGGAGCGCCAACCCAGCCTGGACCAACCAGGAAGTGCGCAACGCCCTGGCCGCTACCGCCGAGGACCTGGGCGCCGCCGGCCGGGACGACGCTTACGGCTGGGGCCTGATCCGGGCCGACGCCGCGCTCGCGGAGTTGCAGAGCGGCGGCGGTGGCGGGACCGATCCGCAGCCGGAGCCCGATCCGACGTTCACCCTCAGCGGCAGTTCGTACAAGGTGAAGGGCATCATCCACGTGGACCTCAGCTGGGCCGGCTCGACCGCCACCAGCTTTGACGTCTACCGCGATGGCGGCAAGATCGCGACGGTGGGCGGTTCCAGCTACACCGACAACACCGGTACCAAGGGCAGTGCCAACTTCCAGTACCAGGTGTGCGAAGCGGGCACCACGACCTGCACCGCGACGATCACCGTCAGCGCGATGGCGAAGACGAAGGCTCCGGGCAGCTACCTCCCGACCCCGGCGACCAGCGGTCGGGACAGGGCGCGCAGCACGGCGACTCCTCGGCTCGGGCGATCCGCCCCGGGACAGGGGACGGTCGGTCGGGCCATCCAACTGCGGCCCGTCGAGCACGGTGCGTGCGGGTGCGTTCGCTCACCGGAGTG
>JAHWKC010000376.1 GCA_019348095.1 Pseudomonadota bacterium
TGCACCTGATGTACCTGCTGGCGATCGCCGCGTCGGAAGACACCATCGACCTGGCCGCCTCGTACTTTGTCCCCGATGACCTCATCATCAATGCTCTGGTGGAGGCGCGCAGGCGCAAGGTGCGCATCCGCATCCTGGTGCCGGGTCCCTACCTGGATTCGGAGACGGTGAAGCTGCGTTCGAAGGCCGACTGGGGAATCCTGCTCGGCGCAGGCGCGGACATCCACGTGTACCAGCCGACCATGCTGCACACCAAGCTGCTGGTCATCGACCGGGAGTTCGTTTCCGTGGGTTCGACCAACTTCGATCCGCGCTCGTTCCATCTCAACGACGAGGCGAGCCTCAACATCTACGAGAAGGATTTCGCAACCCAGATGACCGAGGTGTTCGAAGGCGATCTCCAGCACGCGAAGCCGTACACGCTGGAAATGTGGAAGAACCGCCCGTGGAAGGAAAAAATCGCCGAGCGCGTGCTCTGGCCGATCAGATCGCAACTGTGAGGTGAGCTTGAACCGTCGACAGGACGCCGTCCGCTGCTGCTGCAGGCGTCTGCTGCCGGTGCTGCTGGCGCTGGCCCTGGCTCCGACAAGCCTGCTCGCACGCCAGGCCGGCACGACGGCGCCAACGGCGGTTGCCGAGGCCCGGGACGCGCCGCGCGGCACTGCGGCCACCCCGACGTCGGAGATGGTCACGCAGGAGATCCGCCGCGGCGAAGCCGACGACGCAAGGATCGCGGCGCAGGTGGCGGCACGGCTCGCCCGGCAGGAGTCACTCGGCGGCGTGTCGACCCAGGTCAATGCCGGAACGGTGACCCTGACCGGCACGGTCCCGGCCGAAGTCCATCGCGAGCTTGCCGGATCGGTGGCCGCCAAGGTCCCCGGCGTCGTCGCGGTCGACAACGATGTTTCGCTCAGCACAAGCCTGCGCGACCGACTGCAGCCCGCACTCGAGCAGGTGCGCGAAAAGTTCATGCGGCTGCTCGCTTCGCTGCCGCTGTTGCTGCTGGCGTTTGCGCTGGTGGTGGTGTTCGCGTGGATCGGACGCGCGTTGGCGCGCCGCCTGCACCTGCTGCGCTGGGGCAGTCGCAATCCGTATCTCGACAGCCTCGTTCGTCAGGTCGTGCGGCTGGCGCTGCTGCTGATCGGACTGCTGATTGCACTCGACCTCATCGGCGCGACCGCGCTGGTCGGTGCGGTGCTGGGTTCGGCGGGCGTGCTGGGCATCATGCTCGGCTTCGCCTTCAGGGATCTCGCCGAAAACTACCTTGCCGGCGTGATGCTGAGTCTGCGCAGGCCGTTCGAGCCAGGCGACCACATCGTTGTCGATGGCAACGAGGGCAAGGTGATCTCGCTCAACTCGCGCGCCACCGTACTGATGACGCTTGACGGAAACCACCTGCGCTTGCCGAACGCGATGGTGTTCAAGAGCGTCCTGCTCAACTACACGCGCAACCCGATGCGCCGGCTGCAGTTCTCACTCGGGATCGGCACCGGCGAGGACCTGAGCGCCGCGCGCAGACTGGGCGTGGATGCGATGTGCCGGATGACCGCGATCGCCCCCGAGCCACCGCCCAATGCCGCGGTCCAGTCGGTCGGAGACTCTTCGGTGCAGATGGATTTCTTCGCCTGGGTCGACCAGCGCGAGGTCGATTTCCTCAAGACCCGCAGCGAAGCGATCCGGCAGGTGAAACTGGCGATCGAAGCCGCGGGCATGGACCTGCCCGAGCCGATCTATCGGGTGCAGCTGAGCAACCCACCGGCGCGAGGCGATGCGGGACACGACGAAGCGCAGGCGCAGGAGAAGGCACGCACGCGCCAGCAATCGCAGGAAGGAGAAACGGCCGATGTTTCGGTCGATCGCAACCTCGATGCGCAGATCGCCCGCGAACGCGCGGAACAGGAAGGCACCGACCTGCTGCAGCATCCCGCGCCCAAGGAGTGAACGCGGGCACGAAAGCCCGCGCTACTTTACCGCCAGTGGAATCATCGGCAGCCGCCCTGCGATCCGCGCCTGCCACTCCCGCGGTCCGGTCTGGTGGACGGACTCGCCGCTGCTGTCGACGGCAACGGTCACCGGCATGTCCTGGACGCTGAACTCGTAGATCGCCTCCATCCCCAGGTCGGCGAATCCGACCACGCGCGAGGCCTTGATCGCCTTGGACACCAGGTAGGCAGCGCCACCGACCGCCATCAGGTACACGGACCCGTGCTTGCGGATCGCCTCGATGCCGGCCGCGCCACGTTCGGCCTTGCCGACCATGCCCAGAAGGCCGGTCTGCGCCAGCACCTGCTCGGTGAACTTGTCCATGCGCGTGGCGGTGGTCGGACCGGCGGGACCGACGACTTCGTCGCGCACAGGATCGACCGGGCCGACGTAGTAGATGAAGCGCCCGCGGAAATCCACCGGAAGCTCCTGCCCCGCATCCAGCATTCCGACGATGCGCTTGTGCGCTGCGTCGCGACCGGTCAGCAGCTTGCCGTTGAGCAGCAGCACCTCGCCAGGCTTCCAACTGGCCACGTCGGCCGCGGTCACCGCATCCAGGTCGACGCGCCGGCCCTTGGAACTGTCGTAGGTCAGCTGCGGCCAGTCCTCCAGCGATGGCGGCTCCAGCATGACCGGGCCGCTGCCATCGAGCACGAAGTGCGCGTGTCGCGTGGCCGC
>JAHWKC010000377.1 GCA_019348095.1 Pseudomonadota bacterium
CGCTCGCTGGCGCGCTACTTTCCGGCGCGCAGCTATGGCGTCGTGGTGCGCAAGGGCAAGTACCTGTCGCCGCAGGCGCGCGCGTTCACCGAATTGATCCAGCCGGACCTGTTCACCCGTAGCGACTACGACGCAACCGGGCCTTCGCAGCGCTGAGTCTAGGCGCGAGTGCCCTGGCGGCTGGCGCTCAGGGCCAAGCGCGGGGTGTCGCGGTGGGCGAGCCAGCGGCTCCTGCCGGTCAGCCATAGTTGCGCCGCAAAGTGCAGCAGCGTGAACAGCTCGGCAAAGATCAGCAGGTAACGCAGCGGCGTGGTCAGCAGACCCCGCAGCGCGGCCGATGCGCGCTGCCCCGGCGGTGCCAGACGCGCCAGCACCAGCAGCGCCAGCACGGTCTCGCCGCCGATCAGCAGCGCGAGCGCAGGCCACTGCCCCAGCAGCAGCAGCACGCCGAGGACCGCGGGATAGCCGATGCGCTCGAGCGCCCCCAGCAGCAGCGCGGTGCCGATTGGTCGTCCGTGCGAGGCAGTCAGTCGTTCTCCGAACGGCTGCCGGTAGGCTTCCTGGATCCGGCGCAGGTCCGCGCCCGGCGTGCCGGCGCCGGCCGGCGGTCGCCGACGTCGGCGCAGCGGGGTGCGCAGCAGCGCGTCGAAGTAGTGACCACCCTGCAGGAACGACGCCGACCAGCGGTAGGCGCGGCGCGGAAGCTGCTGCAGCGCCGGATAGTGGACACGCGCCACCACCTCGGCCAGCTGCACGTTGCGGTAGCCCTCGTTGTTGAGCGCGGGGCCAATGAACAGGTCCTCGCATTCGCTGAGGTCGTCGCCACGGATCGGCTCGTAGCGATCAAAAAGGTTTTTCAGATAGCTCCGCCGGTAGGCCACGGCCTTGCCGAACGGACTGGCCGTGCCGCCGTAGCGGTCCATCAGGCCGGGCTGGATCAGCCCCTGCTCGATCTGGGCGACGCATTCGCCGTAGTGGTCGCCGAGCCAACGCCAGAGCCGTTGCACGGGATCGGCCGGCTGCTGCGGGTCCAGGTACTGGTCGCCGGCCAGCCAGCGCCGGAAACTGGCGGTGGCGGCGAGCGCCTTGCGGTGCGCGGGCAGCAGGGGGCGAACGCTGCCACAGGCGCTGGCGATGCCGACGCCCTGGTGGAGCTCGCGCACGCACGATTCGATGTAATCCGGGGAATCGAGCACCGTGTCCGCGTCGAGGACGAAAACCACATCGCCGTCGAACTCGCGCGACTGGCGCTTGATCGTCACCGCCTTGCCCAGCGACAGCGCCCGCACCACGACTTCCAGTTTCAGCCCGTTGGCGCGGGCGAATTCGCGTGCCAGCTGCACCGTGTGATCGCGCGCTGCGCCGCCGTCGTCGATCAGCAGGACCCGCCGCGGCACGCGCGTCTGGCGCAGCAGCGAGGCCAGGCACAGAACGATCCCGGGCTGGTCGCGTTCGGCGTGGATGACCACGTCGACAGTGGCGCTGCGCCAGTCCTCGACGGGCGTCGGCACCGTGGTTTCGGGTCCACGGTGCCGACCGAGCGCGCTGAGCAGGGCACTGGGTCCGATCATGAACCAGGCAGCGGCGGCCACCGTCAGGGTTCCGACCGGGCCGGTCGCGCCTGAGTGCCGCGCCGTTTCGGTTGGTCCGCCCCGGGGACGGCCAGGTTGCTGCCTGCTTGCAAGCTCTTCTCCATGCGCGCTTCCGCCGCGGGACGCCCGCACACGGCGCCACGCGTGCAGATCCACGCAAGGACCATGCCAGAACGGACGCCCTCGGGCGCTAGGGCCTGCGGAACGCGTGGCCGGGCAACAATGCCTGCAGTCGCCGCACATCGACCCGCTTTCCATGCGTTTGCGATCCGCTGCCTGCCAGTGGCAGGTCCTGCGCAACGCGGCCCTGGCGCTTCATCGTCGCAGCAAGGGTTCGCCACGCGACCGGCTCGCCATTGCCGACGTTGATGCGCTGTCCGGGCAGCGGGTGCGCCAGGACGTGGGCGATCACGTGCACGACGTCGTCCACATGCACCAGGTTGACGATCTTCGCGCCATCGCGGATGCGGCCCGCTTGCAGCCATGCCGCCGGGTCGCGCCCGGGCCCGAAGATCCCCGCCAGTTGCAGGATGGTCGCGCCCCGGGTCCGCAGCCACTCCTCTGCGGCAACGCGTGGCTGGTCCGTATCCAGTGGCGAGGATTCGTCGACGGTCGCCGTCGCCTCCGCAGGCTCTCCCGATGGCGGCAGCCGGTAGGCCGAGGTGCTGCCGAGCACGATCAGCGCCGACACCTGCGCAAGCATCGCCTCGTGGAAGCGTTGCACCAGCCCGACCGGCGCGGCCGGGAAGGTCCAGACGACGCTGCGGCCTCCCAAAGGCGGATGGCACCAGGTGTCGGGGTCCTGGAGCCGGAACTCATGCGTCCGTGGCGCGTCGGAGCGCTGGCGGTGCGTGCCATCGGCGTGCGGGAAGCGCGCGAGCAACGCCTTGCCGACATAGCCGGCCCCCAGGATCGTGAGCGGCGGATCAGTCGACGGAATGGTGCTTGCCCTGCCAGGGCCGGTACCACGCGCGGATGCGCGCGATGTCGGCGGTCATGTCGTTGGTGAGATCGAACGGCGGGCCGATGCCGATGATCTTCTCGGGATAGTGGAAATACG
>JAHWKC010000378.1 GCA_019348095.1 Pseudomonadota bacterium
ATTGCGTTTAAGCGGCCGCAAACGGCTGAAGAAGCCGAATCCGACGCGCGCTACGTGGCCGCCTACCGCGAGTCGAGGCAGCGCGAGCTCGATCGGCTGCAAGCGGAGCACGGGCCGGGTGCGAACAAGTCCGGTAGTCGCGCCCGCCGCCTGCGGGCAGCGCCATCGGGTCGACCACCGCGGCCACGTACTGGCCGTCCTGGCGCAGGTACGGCGCCAGGATCTCGGCATACCAGCCGCCGCCGGGGGTGATCTCGACGACGGTGTGGTCAGGGCTGACGCCGAAGAACTCGAGCGTCTCGCGCGGGTGCCGGTAACCGTCGCGAGCGACGTTGCCGGGATCGCGCCAGGCGCCGGACACGGCGTCGGCCAGGCGCGCCTGGACCGCGGCCTCACCGGTCATCGCGGGGTCGCTGTCCGGGGTGGCGGCGCAGGCGCCCAGCGAGAGGGCTGCTGCGAGGAGCATGGCGGTCGGGAGCGCGGTATTGCGGAGCGTGGCATTGCGGAGCATGGCGGTTCCTCTGGTTGGCGGAGAACGGCTTGAAGGAAGTCGGCTTGAAGGAGAGTGGACGGACAGGTCGCCGCCGATGGTAACGCCGCGCTGCGCCGGTTCAGGACGTGCATGCGGGGGAACGGGGGAATGCGCGGCGCGCGGCTGCTGGGATGCGCGTGCTCAGGACGCACCGGCGCGGCGCCCTCGCGCTGCACGCACCTTGGCACCGGGCTCGCCTGCGGCATAGTCGCGCGCCTGGCCATGCAGCCAGGTGCGCAGCGCCTGCAGCCCGGCGTGATCGGCCGAGCGCGGCGGATAGACCAGGTAGTGCGCGTAGTCGGTCTGCAGGCGCGCGTCGGTCAGCACCACCAGCTGACCGCTTTCGATCAGCAGGCGCACCCGGGTCAGCTTGCCCAGGGCGACGCCAACGCCGGCCGCCGCGCCGCGGTGCAGCGCCTCGGAGTCGTCGAAGTAGGCGACATAGCGCTGCGGTGGTCGGCCGCCGTGATGCGCGAACCACAGCTCCCACAGATTGTGCGGATCGGGATCGCCGAGCAGCGGCCAGCGGTGCAGGTCGTCCAGCCCCGGCATGCCGCCCATGCGGGCGATCAGTGCAGGGCTGGCGATCGGTGCGACCCACTCGTCGAACAGGTGCTCGCTTTCCACCCCGGGCCAGCCGCCGCGCCCGATCCGCAGCGCGGCATCGACGCCGCGCGCGTGCTCGAAGTTGACCACCGCGGTGCTCGATTGCAGGTTGATTTCCAGTTGCGGGTGCGCGGCCAGGAAGCCGCCCAGCCGCGGCACCAGCCAGGCCGACGCCATCGAGGGCGTCACGCTCAGGGTCAGCACGTCGTCGCGGCGCGGGCCGTACGGGCGCAGCGCCAGTTCGAGCGCGTCCAAGTGCGGCGCGACCTTGGCCAGCAGCCGCTCGCCTTCGCCGGTCAGCCGCACCCCGCGCGGGCTGCGATCGAACAGCTGCCGGCCCAGGCGCTCCTCCAGCGTGCGGATCTGGTGGCTCAGTGCGCTGACCGTGAGGTGCATCGACCCGGCTGCGCGGGTCAGGTTGCCGCTGCGCGCGGCGGCGGCGAAACCGAGCAGGGCGTGCAGCGGTGGGCGGCTCATCGTGCGCCTCTGGCGTTGAGAAAAATTCAAGGTGGGCTTGCAAAACAGTCGCTTTTGCAAGCGTGGCAGCGGGTCTATCTTGCGACTCATTCAATGAGCTGTCCATGCCGGACGGTTCACCACCTCCGGAGGAGCCATGAACATCTACAAAGACCTGCTGTCCCTGCACGGCTACGTGACCCACCCGCGCGAGCTCGCCGACGATCCCGCCGAAAACACCGAAGCGCGCACCAGCGCCAGCGCCGCCGTGCCGCTTGCAGCCATTGCGCCGGTGGCAGGCGCGGCCGCGGCCAGACCCGCGGACGTCGCGCCGGGGCCGGCGCGCCCGGCCGCGACGCTGGTCTTGCGCACGCCGGTGGAGCGCCTGTTCGACGGGGCGCTGCCGCTGATCACGAACAGCCGCCCGCCCTCACGGCTGGGCCGGGAGGACGAGGCCTATGGCCCGCGCTTCGGCAACCGGCTGGCGTGGCGGCGCATCTTCGGCGGTGCGAGCAGCGCGCGCGACCGCGGCACCTTCGCTGCCGATTGCGCGCTCGGCGCCTGCGCCTGCGCCTGAGCCATCGGGCATCGCAGGCGGGCCAAGACCCGCCGGGCGTAGCGTCCGGTAACGGCTAACGGCTAACGGGTTACCGGTAGGCTGGGCTTGTCAGTCCAGCCTACGGTGAGGCGACCCGTCGTTCGGACGCTGGCCGCGGGCTCAGCGGCCGGCCAGGGCCTCCAGCGCGGCATTGAGCGTCTCGCTCGGGCGCATCGCGGCCGTGGTCGCCTCGCGGTCGACCCAGTAGTAGCCGCCGATGTCGACGGGCTGCCCCTGGACCCGGTTGAGCTCGTCGATGATGGTGGCCTCGTTGGCCGCCATCTGCTCGGCCAGGGACGCGAACGCCGCCGCCAGCTCGGCGTCCTCGTCCTGCTCGGCGAGCTCCTGCGCCCAGTACATGGCGAGGTAGAAGTGGCTGCCGCGGTTGTCCAGCTCGCCGGCCTTGCGGGACGGCGAGCGGCCCTCCT
>JAHWKC010000379.1 GCA_019348095.1 Pseudomonadota bacterium
CTGATTCACTGCTCCTGGTGATTTGGGAGAGGTGATGATGACAAGGAGCCTGAGCGCCGACCTTCGCGGGCGGGTGATTGCGGCCATTGAAGAAGGGGTTTCGACACGGCAGGCGGCGCGTCGCTTCCGGATCGGGATTTCGACGGCCGGGAACTGGTATCGCCGCTATCGCGAGACCGGCGAGATGGAAGCGCGCAAGCAGGGCCAGCCGTCGCGTTCGAAGCTCGATGCGCATGAGGCCTTCATCCTTGACCTCATCAAGGACGCGCCGGACATCACGCTTGCCGAGATCGGCGAGCGCCTTGCTGCCCAGCGCGGCGTACGGGCCGCGCCGTCGACGATCTGGCTGTTCCTCGACCGGCGCGGCATCACGTTCAAAAAAAGACGGCGCACGCCGCCGAGCAGCAGCAGGCGCGCGCCGGCGATCTGGATCAACACGCCGCGGATGTCGGCGGTCGGCGACGGCGACTGTGGCGAGGCAGCGGGAGCCTCCGCGGCGGGCGTGGTCGGGCCCGAGGCGGACGGCTTGCGCAGCGCGTGCGCGGCCTTCTTGTTGTGCTTGGTCATCTGCAGGTCCTCAGGCCGGCCAACGCTGCGCCAGGCGCTGCGCCAGTTCGGCCGGTTGTCCGGTGTCGCCGCCGCGCGCGACCAGTTCGGTCGGGGCCGCGGCGTCGTAGCAACCTTCGGGAGACTGGCCGGCGACGAGGGCGCCGGCGCTGCCGTGGCGCAAGGCGTCGGGTGAGCTGCTGCGCACCCGGCTCCAGTGGCCGGCCTGGGGCGGCGCCGGCGCGGTGGCCGGCGCCGTGCTCCTCGGCGCCCGGGGCCTGGCGCCCCTGCTGGCCTTCGGCCTCGGTGGCTTCGCCGCCGCCGGCGCCCTGCGCCAGCTCGCCCTGTCGGTGCGAGCGGCCCGCCGGCGGGGCGCCTCGGTGGTGGCCGGGCTGGTGGGGCGCTCCAGTGGCGGCATGATCGTCCACCTGGGGGTGGTGCTGGTGGCGGTGGCCTTCGCCGCCGCCTCGGCCTACCTCACCGGCGAGGAGGTGCGCCTGGTTCCGGGCGAGTCGGCCACGGTCGCCGGGCACACCGTCACCTACCAGGGCATGAACCCGCCGGCGGAGACGGCCCAGAAGACGGTGTTCAGCGCCCGGGTGCAGATCGACGGCGGCGGGGTGTACGAGCCGGCGCTCAACCGCTTCCCCAACGCCACCCAGACCATCGGCACCCCCTCGGTGCGCACCACGCTCACCGACGACGTCTACCTGACGCTGGTGGCCATGCCCGAGGAGCCCGGCGACCCGGCGCTGATCGGGGTCCTGGTGCAGCCACTGGTCGCCTGGCTGTGGATCGGCGGCGGGGTGATGGCGCTCGGCACCCTGCTGGCCCTGTGGCCCGGCGAGCGGCGCCGGCGGGTGCCGGCGTCGCCGGCGGCGTCACCGGCCGAGGAGCGCCCGGCGGGCGAGGTGGACGATGCCGACGACGCCGGTGGGGACGTCCCGGCGCCGGCGGTGGTGGGCTCGTGAGTCCCTCACGGGTCCTGTCGGGCGGGGTCCCCTTCCCACCCTCGCCGCGCTCGGGCGGGCCCCACCCCACCCGCCACCCGCTCGGGAGCGCCAGCGGAACGGGCCTGCGGCCCGTGCGGCATCGCCCATGAGCGCCCCCTCCGGCACCGTGGCAGGTCCGAACGACGGCGCCCCGCCGGCGCCGGCACCGTCCGGCGGCGGCCTGCCGGCGCCGCCTCGCCGCCGGACCGCCCTGCTCGCCGCCGGAGGCGTGGGGGTGGTGCTGGTCCTGCTGGTCGCCGTGCTGGCCACCCGCGACTACTCGGGCACCCGCACCGCCGACAGCCCGCTCCTGGGGCGGCCGGCGCCGGCGGTGGAGGGCCCCTCGCTGCTCGACGGCGAGAGCTTCGACCTCGCCGACCAGCGAGGGCGCTGGGTGCTGGTCAACTTCTTCGCCACCTGGTGCGTCCCGTGCCAGGCCGAGCACCCCGAGCTGGTGCGCTTCGACGCCGCCCACGCCGGCGCCGGTGACGCCCGGGTGATCAGCGTGGTGTTCAGCGACGACGCCGACGACGTGCGCCGGTTCTTCGAGCAGCGGGGCGGGAAGTGGCCCGTCATCGACGACCCGGTCGGCCGGGTGGCCCTGGAGTGGGGGGTCACCGGCGTCCCCGAGTCCTTCCTCGTCGGCCCCGACGGCACCGTGCAGGCCAAGGTGGTCGGCGGCATCCGCTTCGACAGCCTGGAGGACCTGCTGGCCCAGGCCCAGGGTGTGGCCCACGGCGGGGACGCCGGGGGAGCCGCTCCGCAGGGAGAGCGTCCATGACCGCCCGCCGCTGGCTGCCGTGGCTGGGGCTGGCCCTGGTCGTGGCCGTCTCCCTCGTGGTCGGCGCCGGCGGCCGCGGGGGCCCGCCCACCGACGCCGAGCGCAAGACCGCCCTCGCCTCGGAGCTGCGCTGCCCCACGTGCCGGGGGCAGTCGGTGCGCGACTCGGACGCGCCCGCCGCCGCCGCCATCCGCGCCGAGATCGACCGGCGGGTCGACGAGGGCCAGAGCGACGAAGAGATCCTCGCCTACGTCGACAGCAAGTTCCCCGAGTCGCTCCGGCTCACGCCGCCAGATCGGA
>JAHWKC010000037.1 GCA_019348095.1 Pseudomonadota bacterium
CCGCCAAGGGGGGGGTGGGTGGGTTGGCTCCTCGGCGCGCAGCAGCAAAGTCAAACCCCTCCCCATCCCGGCCTTCCCTTGCAGGGGTGAGTGACGAAGCGCTGCCTGCCGCTCGTGCGTTCTCGCTTGGACGCATCGCTCCATTGACATCCACATCACCGCAACGGCGCAAGGCTGTCGCCGAACAACTCGTTCGGCAGACCATCGTTCGCGATCGGAGGAGCTGTCGTGGACCGTCGCGGCGCCTTGCATCGTTATGCCTGTCAGATCGGCCTGTTGCTTCCCGCGTTGGCGTTGTCCGCGCATGGGGGCGAGGTGCGACGCGCCGCCACGATCTCGGTGGGCCTGACGATCACCGCGACCGAACCGGAGCAGCCCGCGCGCAGCGTCGCTGCAGGGCCGCGGTCGGAGAATGGCGCGACAGCACCGGAGCGACCCGAGGGGACCCCGCTCACGCCGACGCCGGCGTCGTCCAGCGATGCCGATTACGCGCATCGCGCGGTGTCGCAGCGGCCGCAATCAGCGGGGCCGCATCGTTGACCCCGGCGTGCACGGCACACCGCGGGGGACGAGGTGCCCATTCCCGTGGAACCAGAACCCTGCCCGCCATGGCCCTGTACCAGCTGCTGCTCGGGCTGCTGTTGTCGGTGCCGGCGCAGGCATTGGCCTGGGTACCCGCATTCGACCAGTGCCTCGATCGCCTACGCACGCGCGCGCTCTCCGAGGGCATCACCGCGGCGACCTTCGATACCCACGTGCGCCCGGTGCAAGCCGACGAATCGGTGCTGGCGCTACTCGATGCGCAACCCGAGTTCACCACCCCGATCTGGGACTACCTCGCCGGCCTTGTCGATCAGGAGCGCGTGGATGACGGTCGCGAAATGCTGCGCCGACACGCCGACACGCTCGCCCAGGTCGAGGCGGAGTACGGGGTGGACCCAGAAACCGTGGTCGCGGTATGGGGCGTGGAGAGCGATTTTGGCAACACTTTCGGCAAGCGGTCGCTGTTGACGTCGCTGACAACCTTGTCGTGCAGGGGGCGGCGCCAATCGTTCTTCCGCGGCGAGCTGCTCGATGCGCTGCGGATCGTCCAGTCCGGCGACGTCGCCGCCGACCGGCTGGTGGGCTCATGGGCCGGCGCGTTCGGGCACACCCAGTTCATGCCTTCGACTTACCGGCGCATCGCGGTGGACTTCGACGGTGACGGCCGACGCGACCTGGTCGGCAGCATCCCCGACGCGCTGGCCTCCACCGCCAATTACCTGGAACGCTCGGGTTGGCGCAGCGGCGAGCCCTGGGGGTTCGAGGTGCGGTTACCGGAGGATCTCGGCACGCGCGTATCGGGGCGCACCAGCCGGCGGCCGCTGAGCTACTGGCAGCAGCACGGGATCACGCGCGTGGATGGCGGCCAGATCGATCTGCCGGCATCCACCCCGACGGCACTGCTGCTGCCGGCAGGGCGCGAGGGGCCGGCGTTCCTGGTGTTCAAGAACTTCGATGCCATCTATTCCTACAACGCCGCGGAGAGCTATGCGCTGGCAATCGCGCACCTGTCGGATCGACTGCGCGGGCAGGGCGGGTTCGCCACCGAGTGGCCCACGGCCGATCCCGGGCTGTCACGGCAGGACCGGCGCGAGCTGCAGATGCTGCTGCTGGCGCGCGGTCACGACATCGGGCAGGTCGACGGCATCATCGGCGCGGCCTCGCGCGCGGCGATCAAGCAGGAGAAGCAGCGCCTTGGAATCACCCCGGCCGACGGCCGGGCCGGGCGGCGGGTGTTGGAGGAACTACGCGCTGACGTTGGTGGCGCGCACGCGGAGTCCCGCACGACCCATTGAAGCCCTCCCTCAAGGGGAGGGTTGGGTTCGCTCGTGATCTGCAAGTGTCGGGCAGAAGCAAACTATCCGCATCGCGGCTTTCCCCTTTTAAGGGGAAGGAGAAAAACAAAGGCAACCAAGCAAGCCCGGCTCTACGACCACCCCGGCCGATTCAACATCATCGTAATTGCCGACCCGGTATCCTCATTCGTTGCTGGATCGACCGGAACCTGCATGGCGCGATACACCGTCTACCTCCTGAGCCTGATCCTCACGCTCGCCGCCCTGGCGCTGGCGCTGTTCAACCCGGCGTGGTGGTGGGCGGTGGTGGTGTTCGGCGCGCTGGCGGTGGTCGGTACCTGGGACCTGCTGCAGAAGCGCAGCACGCTGCGACGCAACTATCCGATCCTCGCGCATTTCCGCTATGGACTGGAATCGATCGGCCCGGAGATGCGCCAATACTTTATCGAGGCCGACACCGCCGAGACGCCGTTCTCGCGCCAGCAGCGGGCACTGGTCTACCAGCGCTCCAAGTCGGTCATCGACACGCGTCCGTTCGGCACGTTGCACGATGTCTACGGCGTCGATTACGAGTGGATCAACCACTCGATGATCCCGGCGCCGCACGGACCGCATGATTTCCGCATCGTGATCGGCGAGAAGCAGGCGCAGCCGTACTCGGCCAGTGTGTTCAACATTTCGGCGATGAGCTTCGGCTCGCTGTCGGCCAACGCCATCCGCGCGATGAACAAGGGCGCGAAGCGCGGCGGCTTCTACCACGACACCGGCGAGGGTTCGATCTCGCCGTACCACCGAGAGCACGGCGGCGACCTGGTCTGGGAAATCGGCTCCGGCTACTTCGGCTGCCGCGATGACGATGGGCGCTTCAGCGAGGAGCGCTTCGTCGAGAACGCCACCGATCCCCAGGTCAAGATGATCGAGATCAAGCTTTCCCAGGGTGCCAAGCCCGGCCACGGCGGCGTGTTGCCGGCGCCGAAGGTGACCCCGGAGATCGCGCTGACGCGCGGCGTGCCGCCATGGGTGGAGTGCGTGTCACCGGCGCAACACGGCGAGTTCAACAATCCCTGCGGGCTGCTGGAGTTCGTCGCACGCCTGCGCCGGCTCTCGGGCGGAAAACCGACCGGCTTCAAACTGGCGATCGGCCATCCGTGGGAGTGGTTCGGCATCGCCAAGGCCATGCACGAGACCGGCGTGTTGCCGGACTTCATCGTCGTCGACGGGGCCGAGGGCGGCACCGGCGCATCGCCGGCGGAATTCATCGACCACGTCGGCGTGCCGATGCATGAGGCCCTGATGCTGGTGCACAACACGCTGGTCGGACTCGGCCTGCGCGATCGCGTGCACCTGGCCGCCGCCGGCCGCATCACCAGTGCGTTCGATATCGCCCGCACCATGGCCATGGGGGCGGACTGGTGCAACTCGGGCCGCGGCTACATGTTCGCGGTCGGCTGCATCCAGGCCCAGACCTGCCACACCGATCACTGCCCGACCGGCGTGGCCACGCAAGACCCCAAGCGCTGGAAGCAGCTGGACGTGGTCGACAAGTCAGACCGCGTCTTCAACTATCACCAGAACACCTTGCGCGCGCTGCGCGACCTGCTGTGCGCGGCCGGCCTGGAGCACCCGCGGCAGGTCGGGCCCGAGCACATCCTGCGCCGCGTGTCGCCCACCGAAGTGCGCTCGATGGCCGCGCTGTACCGTTTCCTCAGGCCCGGCGAACTGCTCGACCACGTGCCCGAGCACGCGGTGTTCAAGGCTTTCTGGGCGGTCTCGCGCAGCGACTCGTTCGCGCCGCCGGACAATGTGCGGGCGATGCGCGACAGCAAGGTGATCTAGCCGCCGGCCTTTCTTCCGGCCCCGCCTTCGCAGGGGGCAAGGTCGGCTAAAGCAGCTCCAGCACGCGCTCGGGCGGGCGCCCGATCACCGCACGGCCGGCGTGCACGAAGACCGGCCGTTCGATCAGGCGGGGATGCGCATGCATTGCGGCGATCAGCGCAGCGTCGTCCAGCGATTCATCGGCCAGTCCCAGCGCGCAGTAGGGCTCCTCGCCGGTCCGAAGCAGCGCGCGTGCGGGCAGCTGAAGCTGCTCCACCAGCTCGCGCAGCTCAGCGACCGACGGCGCCGCGTCGAGATAGGCAATGAGTTCCGGCTCGATCCCGCGCTCGTGCAGCAGCGCGAGTGCGGCACGCGATTTCGAGCAGCGCGGATTGTGGTACAGCCGGGTTGAGGTCATAGGTTCGGTTCCACCTGCAGGAGCGAGTGTGCCCGATACCCATACGAGCGGGCGCGCGACTGCCACCGGACACAGGCGCGGCTGTCCTAACCCGATCGCGCCCATGCTCCCATGGGCGCGCGGTAGGCGGCTTGGCGTCGGAGGCGCACGTTGGACCAAGTGAGTTCGATTTCTCCCACAGACTAATTTCGCACGCGCGCCCAATCTGCTTTTCCAACTTTTAGCGGAGAGCATAAATGCGTGACTACGAACTGCTCGGATATTTGTGTGCACTGCCAGATCACGATCTGGATCGGGTGCGAAGAGGTGGCTGTCATGACTGGCTTGTCGCTCATCACCATCCAGCAACGCCGAACAGCCGGTCTGCCGAACCCGATTTCCGGATTGAGGCTACTTGGTTGGCGCTTGGGTGACACGTCAATGGGTGGGCATCGAAGAAGGGAATCGCGAGCTGTCTCTTTGAGTTGAGGAGTGCTCGTCGGTGCTACGCAGAGGCTTCGAGCACGTCCCGCTTGCCAAACTGCTCAGTGCTGAACTACCGCGTAAGTTTATTTGTGCGTTTGTTTGTTTCTTCCGAATGAGCCGTTACCGAGCGACACCCGTCAGCACCGAGAGAAGACCATGCGAAACGCAGAGTTCACCATCCGCGACATCTGTCCCGGCCCTGCAGGCGCGAAGGAGTGGACGCATGCCTCGTACAGTCCGCAGACCGGGTTGCTGTACGCGCCGGTGATCGAGGCATGCGCCGATTTCAAGCTGGTCCAGCGGGAGTTCAAGGAGGGAATGGGGTACTGGGGCGGCGAAGCCAGTGCCGTCGGGAAACCGCAGACGGGCGCGGTCAAGGCATTCGGTCCGGCAACCGGGCGCGAAGTGTGGTCGTGGTCTTCGGAGCAACCGATGGTCGCATCGGTGCTTTCGACCGGGGGCGGTCTGATATTCACCGGTGAACCCAGCGGCAACTTCAATGCGTACGACGCGCGCACTGGCGAGCTGGTCTGGCAGTTCCAGACCGGTAGCGGTATCCACAGCAATCCGATCAGCTACAGCATTGACGGCACCCAGTACATTGCCGTCCCGTCGGGATGGGGTGGCTGGCCGTAGGGGTTCGCGCCGGAAATGTACGGCGCGAGCCGTGGCTCGGCGGTGTTCGCGTTCGCGCTCTAGGACTCGAATCATCCATCGGCACCGGAGCGCACGCCTGCCAACAACATGCAGAAGGTACCCGTGTCCGGCAGCGTCGAGCCTACCCCTTGAAGCCGCTCTGATGGAGCGTCGACTATCAGTTTCCGCGCGTCCGCTGCGACCGACAGCTCCGGATGGGGATCAGACGCCGGGCGGATCTTCCGCGAGGTCCAAGCCTCTGCCAGCGGGGCCGTTGATGCAGAAACCGGCACGTGTTTCTGAGTCTGGTTTCAAGAAGTCAGCTCCGCCGCCAGATGCAATCAATACCGCCGTCGCCACCGTTTCCTCGGGTTATCGGCGCCGCATTGAGGCGCGGAAGTGCCATTCACTGCGCGGATTGCAGCGGCGGCAGCGGAAATCCGGCAATGAGCGTCCGCCATATCGGCTTTACACATAGGCAGGTTGCGATACGCTCCAGCCCGGTGAGTCTGCACTCACCGCCATCCCTCGGCGCCCAGACCTAGAGCCAGCATGAAACCGATCCGACTTGCCATTGCCGTGGCCCTTGCCGTGTCCGCCATCGCCTGCGACGTGTCGCCGCCCAACGGTGACGACGCGGCCGCGACGAATGGTGCACACGCGATCGACCGCGCCCACCTCGACCGGGTCGATGCCAGCCCGGCCGGTCCCGCCATGAGCGCCGCCGCGCCGAAGCTGCAGGCCGACCTGCGCGCGTTGTGGAACGGCCATGTCGACGCGACCCGCGACTACGCTCTGGCGGTCAAGGCCGACGACAGCGCCGCCGCAGATCGCGCCGCGCAGGACGTGGTCGCCAACGCCAAGGCCATTGCCGAGGCGGTCGCCGGCTTTTACGGCGAGCCCGCCGGCTACACGATGCTGGCCCTGCTGGGCGGCCACTGGGGCGGCGTCAAGGCACTGACCGATTCGCACCGCAGCGGCGATGCGACGGCCGCGGCGCAGGCGCTCGACGCGCTGGTCGCCAATGCCGACGAGATCGCCGTATTTTTGGCCGGCGCCAATCCGCACCTGGCCGCCGACGCCGTGCGGGGCCTGCTGGTCGCCCATGGAGGTCACCATGCAATGCAGGCGCAGCAGATCATGACCGGCGATACCGCGGCCGAGGCACGGACGTGGATCGCGATGCAGGCACATATGGACGTCATCGCCGACGCGCTCGCCGGCGCAATCGCCAGGCAGTTTCCCGACCAGGCTAGATGAGCCATGAGCGGCCTGCACAGGTTCGGACCCACCCGCCAGAAGCTGCTGCGCGCGCTGCTGGCAGCGGCGCAGGGTCTGTGCATCGAGGATCTTTGCCGGGCCCTGCGGGTCAGCCACAACGCGGTCAGGCAGCACCTCTCGGTACTGATCGCGGCGGGGCTGGTGAGCCATGGCGTCGCCCGCCCCAGTGGCGGCCGGCCGCAGGCGCGCTACGTGCTCACGGCCGACGGTCGCGAACTGTTTCCCCGCAACTACGGACTGATCGCAACCAAGGTCCTGCAACGCCTGTACACCGACGCCGGCCCCGCGCAGGTGCAGTCGATGCTGACGGAAATGGGTCGGGAGCTCGGTCTCGACGCGGCGAGCATTGCGCCCGCCGCGGACAGCAGCGACGCGGCGGTGACACTGGCGGCACAACTGGATGCGCTCGGCTATGAAGCCCAGGCCATCCGCCGCGATGGCGAGATGCAGGTTGAGGCCTACAACTGCGTGTTCCACGCGCTGGCGGAGGCGCATCCCGAGGTATGTCGATTCGACCTGGCCTTCATGGAGGCCGCCAGCGGGCGAGCCGTGCAGCACCTGGAGTGCCTCGTGCGCGGCGATGCGGCGTGCCGCTTCCGGTTCGCGCCGGCACCGGAACCAGACCCCGATGACTGACTCGCCCGCCGGTGCGACCGGGCACTGCCCGCTTTCGCCAATGGTGCGGTCAATACGGCAAGCGCGCCTGATCGCAGGCCGCCGGATCAACCCGAAGGAGCAGTGCGATGAATCCGATCGAACCGATGGACATGATGCAGGCCGCGGCTGGCTTGTTCACGTTGGCGGCGCTGGGCGGCCTGGTGATGGCCGCGATCCGCTTCGGCGGCAAACGCAATCCGCCGGCGTGGCTGGCGATGCTGCATGGTCTGCTTGCCGCCGCCGGCATCACCTTACTGGCCTATGCCGCATTGACCGGCGAGGCGTCGAACCTGGCAGTCATCGCCGTGCTGCTGTTCCTGTTGGCGGCAGGCGGCGGCGCGGTGTTGAGCCTGGCCTACAAATGGAATCAGCGGCTGTTGCCGGGGTGGCTGGTGACCGCCCATGCGCTGCTGGCGGTGCTCGCCTACACGCTGCTGCTGCTTGCGGTGTTCGTGGCATCGTGACCGAACGCGCCAGCACGGCTTTACACATGCCTGGGTCGACTTCCGGCACGGGGCCAGTAGCATCCGAAGCACCACCTCGCGAGGCGGACGCAGTGACTATCCGCACCGCCTATCAATCTTCGCACACCATTGGAGATGGGTCATGCCGAATCTCGTCATCCACCCGGCCCTGCCTGCATTGCTCGTCGCGTTTGCCGCCGCGGGGAGCGCTGGCTGCGGTCTGTCATCGGAGGGCGAGGCGCAGGCCGCCGAGACCCGCGTGAACCCGGCGCTGACGCCTGCGCTCATTGCCGAGGGCCAGGCCATCTTCCGCTTCGACACCTTCGGCGACGAGCAGCTCTGGACCGACCAACTGCGCATGCACGAGGTGGTCGCGACCATCGATCCGATCACCGCGCTCGCGATCGGGCTCAAGGTCGACTCCGAGGCGCTGCCGCCGGGCCTCCTCGACACCGCGGATCTGTCCGATCCAGCCACCACCGCGGCGCTGCTGAAACTCGACGCGGTCGTCGGCATCAAGGCCAGCATCGACGACGACAACCGCATAACGCGGCTTGGTATCACCTGCGCGCTGTGCCACTCCAGCGTCGACGACTCGGTCGGGCCCGGCATCGGCCGCCGCATGGACGGCTGGGCCAACGTGGACCTCGACCCGGGCGCGATCATTGCGCTGTCGCCGGCGGTGCCGCTGGAAGCCAAAGCGGTGTACACGAGCTGGGGACCGGGCAAGTACGATCCGCGCTTCAACATCGATGGTCTCAGCACGCCGATCGTGCTGCCGCCGGCCTATGGGCTGCGCCACATCCGCAACGCGACCCTCACCGGCGACGGCCCCGTGTCGTACTGGAACGCCTACGTCGCCGTGACTCAGATGGGAGGCCAGGGCAACTTCTCCGATCCGCGCCTGGGCATCGACGTGCGTCACACGCCCGACCTCGTCACCGCGAAATTGCCGGCGCTGCGCGCGTATCAGCTCAGCCTAAAGGCACCGCCGCCGCCGGTGGGCAGCTTCGATCGCGTCGCCGCACGGCGCGGATTTCCGGTGTTTGCGCGCAACTGCATGGGCTGCCACGTCGGCTCTAGCCGTACCGACAACAACTCCGGAAGATTGCACGCGCCGGAGGAGACCGGCATGGACGGCGCGTACGCCGCGCGCACGGCCAACAAGGCCTACCGCACCACGCCGCTGCGCGGCCTCTGGCAGCACCCGCCGTATTTCCACGACGGCAGCGCGGCCACGCTCGCCGACGTGGTCGAGCATTACGACGACACGCTCGCGCTCGGCTTGACCGCGGCGGAACGTGCGGATCTCATCGAATATCTCAAGACGCTGTAGCGGCCCGAGCGCCAAACCTGCGCTCGGCGACGTCGCGAATGCCTCGTCGACAATGCGAATCTCCTGACAGGGTGACGCGCGCGCGGGCCAGTGATCTCGAGGGTCTAAGGCGCGTGGCGCTTCTCACCGCAACAGTGCGCGAGGCCGGCGTTCCGCCGAAAGACGCAGCGCCTGTCGTCGGCAATTCGAATATACGCAATCCCTACGACGGCGCTCCATTCCAATGGGACCGCTGGCAGCGGGTCTGTTCTGTTCGTGGGAATGGAGGAGCGGGATAGAGACCGCCACGCGGTGCTGCTGTAGCAGCTTTGTACGCTAGTCGGACCTGCCATCCCGATCGGAACTGATCGCTGGCGTTCGCTCCCGACCCAAGTGGTCCTTAGCCGTCAGGGCGAGGCCTTGCGCGCGACATTGAACACGTGCGAAAGCAGGTTGAGGTCGCGGCAAACGGTGGACCCGGAGACGTGGCGATGGCGCTCGTCACGCCACAGCGCAATCGCTTGTCCGGTGAGATGGGTCAACCGCATGGCCGCGATCGGGGCGCGACGCAGCGACTTGATCCGGCAAGCCTCGACCACAGCGCCTTTCTTGTGCACCGTGATTTCGCGGCTGTAGCGCTCCAGCAGTTCGCCGAAAGTCGTGTGCTCGGCGCGGGAGCGGTCGATGAACACCCCGCGGACCATTTGCGACTCGATCACCGCCGCCCAGGCGAGGGCCTCACTGCGGGTGGGCAGAGTCTTGTTCGCGAGCGGATAGCCGTGCCGGCGCACCTGGACTTCCCAGCCTGCACGGCGCTTTCGAATCGTTGCCACGTCCACTCCCTCGCCACTGACTGTGGCAATTTGTGGCATTGGCAAGAAAACGTCTGTGGGAGAAATCGCGACGGCGTGCGTCGCAAACCCCTGAAACGTAAACAGGCCGGGGCCTCCGGCCTGTCGATCCACTGGTGGGCGGTGCAGGGTTCGAACCTGCGACCCTTGCCGTGTGAAGGCAATGCTCTACCGCTGAGCTAACCGCCCGGATCGGCCGGCGAGTATACAGCACTCCAGGCCGCCGCTGGTATACCTCTGCCTCTGTGACAACCGGTTCCCGGGAGCGGGGCGCAGGAGCGGCTTCAGCCGCGAAATCCCGGCCGGTGGCACAGCTGCGGGCCCAGCTACAGCCTGCGCCTGAAGGTACGTTTAGCCGGCGGTGTCCCGCTACATGGGTGAGCTCCGTTTGATTCGATGGGTCCGCCGATCGCGTGGGCAGCGTGGGAACCGCGACGGCGACATGCTCCAACGGGCACGTACCGGCGCATACCTCCGCATGCCGCGACGTTGTACGCTCGCGGCGGCGCGCATTGACGCAGGCTTGAAGGTCTAGCCGGTGCTGCGTCGCCGCCGGGACGGAGGGTGCCGATCATCAACCAGGAAAACTATTGATGCAGACGTTGGACAACGCCCGGCTGGGCATCGTGGGGCTGGGATATGTCGGACTGCCGTTGGCGGTCGAGTTCGGCAAGCAGTACGACACGGTCGGCTTCGACATCAACAACGCCCGCATCGCCGAATTGCGAGAGGGCCGCGACAGCACTTTGGAAGTCGAGCCCGCGGAGCTGGCGTCCGCCGCGCGCCTGCGCTACAGCAGCGCGCTGGACGAGCTACGCGCGTGCAATGTCTACATCGTGACCGTACCCACGCCGATCGACACCGCCCGGCGGCCGGACCTGACGCCCTTGCGGAAGGCCAGCGAGACGCTCGGGCAGGTGCTCAAGCAGGGGGACATCGTGGTGTACGAGTCGACCGTCTACCCCGGCTGCACCGAAGAAGTGTGCGTGCCGATCCTTGAGCGGGTGTCGGGGCTGGTGTTCAACCAGGATTTCTTCGCCGGCTACAGCCCGGAGCGGATCAACCCGGGCGACAAGGAGCACCGGGTGACCAACATCCTCAAGGTGACTTCCGGCTCCACCCCCGAGACGGCCGATTTCGTCGACCGACTGTACGGCAGCATCATCACCGCCGGCACCCACCGGACCAGCAGCATCAAGGTCGCCGAGGCCGCCAAGGTCATCGAGAACACCCAGCGCGACCTCAACATCGCGCTGGTCAATGACCTGGCGATCCTGGTCAACAAGCTCGGCATCGATACGCTGGACGTGCTGGAGGCGGCGGGTACCAAATGGAACTTCCTGCCGTTCCGCCCGGGCCTGGTAGGCGGCCACTGCATCAGCGTCGACCCGTATTACCTGACCCACAAGGCGCAGGAAGTGGGCCACCATCCCGACGTGATCCTGGCCGGGCGCCGCACCAACGACGGCATGGGCGGGTACATCGCCAGCGAGGTGATCCGGCTGATGGTGCGCAAGGGCATAAACCCCGTGCGCGCCTGCGTGCTGGTGCTGGGCCTGGCGTTCAAGGAGAACTGCCCGGACCTGCGCAACACCCGCGTGGTCGACATCGTGCAGGCGCTGAAGGACTACAGCGCCCAGGTGGAGATCTACGACCCCTGGGTGGACCCGGCCGAGGCGCGGCACGAGTACGGCATCGATCCGGTCGCGCAGCCCGAGCCGGGGAAATATGACGCGGTGATCATGGCCGTAGGCCACCGCCAGTTCATCGCACTGGGCGCGGAGGGCGTGCGCGCGTTCGGAAAGCCCGAATCGGTGGTGTATGACGTCAAGTGCCTGTTGCCGCGGGAAGGCGTCGACGGGAGGCTTTGATGGCGGTTTGCGTGTCCAAAGCCGGTAAAGGTACCCGCAGGGGGAAGTCGCAGCGGGTTTCGGCCATGCTTCACGGACGCGCCCGATCCATCAGACGCGTCCGAAGCCGGTGTCCCAGCTGAAAACAGAAAATCGAAGACAGAAAACGGACAACATGAGAATTCTAGTAACAGGCACCGCCGGCTTCATCGGTTCGCACGTCGCACTCAGGTTGCTCGAGCGCGGCGATGAGGTCGTGGGCCTGGACAACCTGAGCGACTATTACGACGTGAACTTGAAGAAGGCGCGTCTGGCGCGCTTCATGGATCACCCCAGCTATACGCACGTCCAGGCCGATCTGGCCGATCGCACGGCGGTGGAGGGAGTCTTCTCCAGGCACACGCCGCAACGGGTGATCAACCTGGCCGCGCAGGCCGGCGTGCGCTACGCCGCGCAGAATCCCCACGTTTACGTGAGCAGCAACGTCACTGGCTTCCTGCACATCCTGGAAGGCTGCCGCCACCACGGGGTCGAGCACCTGGTGTTCGCCTCGACCAGTTCGGTCTACGGCGCCAACACGGCCATGCCGTTCAGCGAGCACCGCAGCGCCGAGCACCCGCTGACGCTGTACGCCGCTTCCAAGAAGGCCAACGAGCAGATGGCGCACAGTTATGCGCATCTGTACGGCATCCCCAGCACCGGCCTGCGGTTCTTCACGGTGTACGGCCCGTGGGGCCGGCCGGACATGGCGCTGTTCCTGTTCACCCGCGCGATCCTGGAAGGCCGGCCGATCCAGGTGTTCAACCACGGCCAGCACAAGCGCAGCTTCACCTACATCGATGACATCGTCGAAGGCGTGGTGCGCACGCTGGACCGGCCGCCGGCGCGGGACGCGGGCTGGGACGCCCAGGCGCCGGACCCGGCCAGCAGCGGAGTGGCGCCGTACCGGCTGTACAACATTGGCAACGAGCAACCGGTCGAATTGCTCAGGTACATCGAGGTGCTGGAGCAGTGCCTCGGCCGCAAGGCACAGATGCAGATGCTGCCGCTGCAGGCCGGCTGCCAGATCGACGGCGGGACATCGGGAGGGACGCACCCGAGCGGCGACGAGACCGCCAACAACGACGGCTGGGCTGCGATCAGCGGGACGTCGGCCGCGGCGCCGCAGATCGCCGGTGTCTGCGCGCTGATCAAGCAGGCGGGTCCCTCGCTGTCGCCCACCCAGGTCCGGGACATCCTCACGCGCACGGCTCGGGACGTGACGACCG
>JAHWKC010000380.1 GCA_019348095.1 Pseudomonadota bacterium
CGGAAGCGCGCCGTGGTCAAGCGCACCCGTGTCGCCTCGTCCGAGGGGGCGGCGCAGGGCGACCAGCCGACCGAGGGGCGACCAGCCGCGCCGAAGAAGGCCGCGGGGGTGAAGAAGGGCGCCGTGGCGAAGGCGGCTCCCACGGGCTCGCCCGCAGCCGGCGGTGCCGGCGATCTGACGACGGTCCGCGGCCTGGGCCCGGCCAAGCGGGAGCGCCTGCTCGAGCGGTTCGGATCCGTCGACGCGATCGCCGCCGCGACGGTGGAGGAGCTCACCGAGGTTCCCGGCATCGGCGTCGGAACCGCGCGAGCGATCAAGGACGCGCTGGGCTGAGGGGTCCGCGAGGGACCGTCGTCGTCGGCTCGCGGTGGCCGGGGTGTCAACCCCGCGCGTTCGGACGTCCGGCGACGTGCCGGCCCGGTGCGAGGGTGCCGGCGCGCGCGGCCTCGAGCACCGCTGCCACCGCGAGCAGCTCGACGGGAAGCAGGTCCAACGGCCGGACCGTCCCCCACGCCGCCGAGGCGATCAAGCCCCCGATGACGAAGCCGGACGACGGCGACAGCCGGCGCAGCAGGCGCTGCATGTCGTCAGCGAGATGACCGAGCGGTCGCTGACCCGCGACCCCAGGGCGCTGCTCGAGGCGGTCGCGGCGGGCGTCCGTCCCGTCGTCATCACCGTCGACCGCAGCGGCGACGACTACCTGCGCGAGATGTGCGGCGACCTGGAGTACCACGTGATCGATCGAGCGGAGGACCTGCCGACCGCTCTGCTCGGGCTCTACCGACGACTCTCTGACGCGCCCTCCTGACCCCGGCGTGCACGGCACAGCACACCACCACTCAGCACCGATCCCCGTGGAGGACGCAGATGCGCAACACCCGTAGGTCGACGTACGTCGGGACCCTCGCCGTCACACTCGCGCTCGGCGTGGCCGCCTGCGGCGGAAGTCCGACCGAGCCCGCTGATACGGCACAGCCGACCGAGGGGGCCGGCAACGTGCTCGCCGAGTACGCCGCGCTGACCGGCCCCGAGCGCGAGGAGCGGCTCAAGGAGGACGCGGAGGCCGAGGGCACGCTCAGCGTGTACACGTCGTGGACGTACATGGACGCGCTGGTCGACGGCTTCTCGGACAAGTACGACATCGACGTGTCGATCTACCGGGCCGGGTCCGAGACGGTCCTGCAGCGCATCCTGCAGGAGCAGAGCGCCGACTTCGCCGGCAACGACGTCGTGGAGACCAACGCGACCGAGCTGTTCGCGCTGGCCAACGAGAAGGCCCTGGCCGAGTACTCCGGGGAGCGCCGCGACCTGGTGTCGGACGCCGGGAAGTTCGAGGGGTGGACCGCCACCCGGTTCAACCTGTTCGCTCCCAGCTGGAACACCGACCTCATCAAGGACGTCGGCGTCCCCAGCAGCTGGGAGGACCTGGCCGACCCCAAGTACGACGGCCAGCTGGCCATGGAGGTCGGCGACTACGACTGGTACCTGACGCTCTACAAGTACTGGCAGGAGCAGGGCAAGAGCGAGGCCGAGATCGACAAGCTCTTCGCGGACATGGCGGACGGCGCCAAGATCGTCAAGGGCCACACGGTGCAGGGCGAGCTGCTGTCGGCCGGGCAGTTCGCCGTCGTCGCCGACCCCCTGCTGACCCGGCGGCGGAGGCCCCGGATGCCGGGCCGTGGCACCTCAGTCCTGCTCGTGGTCGCCCTCGAGCTCGAGGTAGGTGCGCTTGAGGCCGTCCAGCGTCTCCGCCGACGGCTCCTCCCACAGCCCGCGGTCGGCCGCCTCGAGCAGCCGCTCGCTGATGCCGCGCAGCGCCCACGGGTTCGACTTCTGCATGAACGCCCGGTTGGTCTCGTCGAAGACGTACGACTGCGCGAGCTTCTCGTACATCCAGTCGTCGACGACGCCGGCGGTCGCGTCGTAGCCGAACAGGTAGTCGACGGTCGCGGCGAGCTCGAACGCGCCCTTGTAGCCGTGACGCTGCATCGAAGCGATCCAGCGCGGGTTGACCACCCGCGCGCGGAACACCCGGTGCGTCTCCTCCTGCAGCGTGCGGGTGCGCACGGTGTCGGGCACCGCGCTGTCGCCGACGTACGCCTCCGGTGAGTCGCCGGTCAGCGCGCGCACCGCGGCGACCATGCCGCCGTGGTACTGGAAGTAGTCGTCGCTGTCGACGATGTCGTGCTCGCGGGTGTCCTGGTTCTTCGCGGCGACCCGCACCCGGCGGTACACCCGCTCGAGGTCGCGCCGGGCCGGCACGCGCGGGCGTGGGGCTCTGCGGCGGATCGACGCCAGGGTGCGGTGGCGATGGGGTGGCGGCCGGGCTCGCGTCGTCGGCGACCTTCGCCGCCGCCGCCATGTGCGTGCCGCTGCGCACGTGCTGCGCGGCGTCCCCCTCTTCCAATGTCTGTCTGCCACCGCCGTCACCGCTGGGGTGATGGCGTCGCCAGGACAGGAGCACCGCCATGCAAGTCATCCTGAAGGAGGATGTGCCCAACCTCGGCGATATGGGAGACGTCGTCTCCGTGTCCGACGGCTATGGGCGCAACTACCTCATCCCCAACGGTCTGGCCCTGCCGGCCCGCGGCAAGCGCGCAGCCCACTTCGAGCACCAGA
>JAHWKC010000381.1 GCA_019348095.1 Pseudomonadota bacterium
AGGCCGCGGTTACGTGCTGCGCCGGATCATCCGCCGCGCCCTGCGCCACGGCTGGATGCTCGGCCAGAAGCAGCCATTCTTCCATCGCATGACGGGTCCGCTGATTGCGACCATGGGCGAGGCCTATCCGGATCTGGTCGCCAAGCGCGGGCTGGTCGAGCGCGCGCTGCAATCGGAGGAAGAGCGCTTCGCCGAGACCCTGGATGCGGGCATGCGCATCTTCGACGAACTCGCCGAGCGGTCCCGCAGCGCACACGCCGGCGGCGGGCAGTCGCAGGGGGTGATTCCCGGTGCCGATGCGTTTCGTCTCTATGACACCTACGGCTTCCCGGTCGACCTGACCGCTGACATCGCGCGTGAGCGCGGGCTGACCGTCGACATGGCCGGCTTCGATGCGGCAATGACCCAGCAGCGCGAGACCGCCCGGGCGGCGGGCAAATTCGGCAACACCTCGACGCTGCCGGCCGAGCTGGCCGCGCAACTGGCCCCGACCGAGTTCCTCGGCTACGAGCGGCTGACCGAGGGCGGCCTGGAGGTCGTGGCGCTGCTCAGCAACGGGCGTCCCGTGGACCGCATCGAAGCGGGCGAGGAGGCGGTCGTGATTCTGGACCGCACTCCGTTCTACGCCGAGAGCGGTGGTCAGGTCGGCGATGCCGGTGAGCTCGACGAGGCCGGCACCCGCTTCGCCGTGCGCGACACGCTCAAGTTCGCCGGCCAGTTTCACGGCCACATCGGTACGCTGGCCGCCGGCACGCTGAAGCGCGGTGACCGGGTGCTTGGCGCCGTCGACGAGCCGCGCCGCGCCGCCACCGTACTCAACCATTCGGCCACGCACCTGCTGCATTCGGCCTTGCGTACGGTGCTGGGCGATCACGTCACCCAGAAGGGCTCGCTGGTCGCGCCGGACCGGCTGCGTTTCGACTTCGCTCATTTCCAGCCAGTCAGTGCCGGCGAGCTGGCGGAGATCGAATGCCGGGTCAACGCGGAGATCCGCCAGAACCATGGAGCGGAGATCCACCAGATGGGGATGCAGGAAGCGCTGGATTTCGGCGCGTTGGCCCTGTTTGGCGAGAAGTACGGCGACCAGGTCCGGGTGCTGCGCATGGGCGATGGCTCCATCGAGTTGTGCGGCGGCACCCATGTCGGGCGCACCGGCGACATCGGGCTGTTCAAGATCGTCTCCGAAGGCGGCGTGTCGGCCGGCGTGCGCCGCATCGAGGCGGTGACGGCGCAGCGTGCGCTGGACCAAGTGGCGACGGTGGAGCGCCGGCTCGACGAGGCCGCGCAGCTGCTCGGCGGCACGCCCGCGGACCTCGCCGAGAAGCTGCGTGCGCTGCTGGACCGCCAGAAAAGGCAGGAGCGCGAACTGGAGTCGCTCAAGGCCAAGGCCGCCGCGGGTGCGACCTCCGACCTGGCCGGGTCGGCGGTCGAGGTGCGCGGGATCCGTGTGATCGCCAGCCGGCTGGAGGGTTTCGACGCCAAGGCCTTGCGCGATGCGGTCGACCGCCTCAAGCAACAGCTGGGCGATGCCGTTATCGTTCTTGCCGGCACCCACGACGGCAAGGCTGCACTGGTGGCAGGCGTCAGCGGAGGCGCGGCCGGCAAGGTCAAAGCCGGCGAGCTGCTGGGGCACGTGGCCACGCAGATCAACGGCAAGGGCGGTGGCCGCGCGGACATGGCGCAGGGCGGCGGCGAGGACAGCCCGGCGCTGCTCACGGCCTTGGCGGGGGTGCCGGCGTGGATTGAACAGCGACTGACTTGAGCCCGCATCCGGCGCCATTACTGCTTGTGACCGGGCGCTGTCGCCGCGATAATCGGTTTTTGCTTATCCATTTGGAGCGCTTTGGCTTTGTACAAAGCGCATGCGCCGGCGCACGAAGCGTCGGCATGAGGAGAGTTATCAATGCTAATCCTGACGCGTCGCGTCGGTGAGACCCTGATGATCGGCGATTCGGTGACCGTCACCGTACTCGGCGTCAAGGGCAACCAGGTCCGTATCGGCATCAATGCGCCGAAAGATGTAGCCGTACATCGTGAAGAGATCTATCAGCGCATCCAGCGGGGCGAGGAAGCGGGCGAAGGTAGCGGCGCAAAGGATGCCGCTGACTGATTTCACCCGGCCAGACGGGACCGGGCCTTGGGATGCGGCTGTGGTTTTGTCCACGGCAGTTGCTCTTGAGCCGGTGGTCGCAGGTCGCCTTGTTGGCGACCGCGTTGAGATCAGGAGTTTGCCGCGGGTGAAGTGAGCCGGTATGCTCTGCGCCCGCAACGAGTTGTCGGATGCGGAGAGTTGCCCGAGTGGCTGAAGGGGCTCCCCTGCTAAGGGAGTATGGGGGTTAAACTCCATCGAGGGTTCGAATCCCTCACTCTCCGCCAATTTTCCAAAGGCTCCAGCGGGAACTTCCAACCACGAAGGATGGAGGTTCGGCGGGATGATGCCTCAGGCCAGTGTTCGTCAGGCACAGCCAGCCAAGTGCAAGGTTTCGCGCATCAGGCAGGGGTATCCGGCTCACTTTGGCCAGCTCCATCGGCTGTCATCGCAGCACTTTTGCGGGACCGCTTCGGAGCCAGCAGCACCATGAAAAGTTTGACGGATTCGCACTGAATCGT
>JAHWKC010000382.1 GCA_019348095.1 Pseudomonadota bacterium
GACGTCCTTCATGAGCGGGATGAGCGTGTAGAGGATCTCCGCCACGCCGCCGCCGAACGCCGTCGCCGAGAGGTGGACGACCCGCGTGCCCTTCAGGGGCTCGGCGAGCTCGCGGATCTCCTCGATCAGCGGACGGCCCACGATGTGCGTGTAATCGGCGAGCGTCTTGTGGCCGACGGCGACGGGCTGGAGCATCGAAGCAGCAGCCTAGTCGCGCCGTCGGCTGCCCGCCTAGCCCTGCGGGTCGACCTGCGCCGGGCGCTCGCCGAGCTTGACCTTGACGGTCTTGCGCTCGCCGTCGCGGACGATCTCCACGTCGATCTCCTCGCCGGGCTCGTACGGCGTCAGCGCGAGTCCGAGGTCGTTCTCGGACTCGATCTTGGTGTCGCCGATCCTGTCGATCACGTCGCCGCCCGGCCGAGCTTGGCGGGCCTGGAAGCGCGTCTCGCCGCTGCCGGCCTGCAGGTCGGCCGCGTCGGCCGGGCCGCCCTTGACGATCTCCTGGATCCACGCGCCGTTCTCGGTGCCGAGCTTGAACCGGTCGGCGAGCTGCGGGTACACCGCGGTCGTCGAGACGCCCAGGTAGGCGTAGCGCACCTCGCCGCGCTCGCGGATCTGGTCGAGCGACCGTCGGTCCTGGTCGACCGGGATCGCGTAGCCGACGCCCTCGCCGCCGCCGCGCCCGCGGCGCTGGCCGGCCAGGCGATCGTGCTCAGCGACCGTGACAGCCTGCCGGACGCGACCCGCACCGCGCTCAGCGGTCTCTCCAGGGCGACCCTGGTCGGCGGCGAGGTCGTGCTGTCCGCGCAGGTCCAGGCGCAGGTGGACGAGGTCGCCGACAGGGTCACCCGCGTGGCCGGGGGCGACCGGTACGCAACGGCCGTCGAGGTGGTCAAGGCCTACGGCGACCTCGACACCAGCCTGCTGGGCCTGGCCAGTGGCGAGACCTTTCCCGACGCGCTGGCCGGCGCCTCGTGACGACGCGGACGCTCGAGGCGGCGCCGCCGCCGGTCGTGAACCTGCCCAACGCCCTCACGCTGGGCCGCCTGCTGGTGGTGCCGTCGGGCGAGGCCGCGTTCGAGGATCGCGTGTTCGCTGGTTTGCCCGAGCTGCTCGCGCCCGGCGACCTGCTGGTGTTCAACGACACCCGGGTGATCCCGGCAAGGCTGTTCGGGCACAAGAGCACCGGCGGCCGCGTGGAAATCCTGATCGAGCGCCTGCTCGGCGGCTTTGATGCGCGCGTGCAGCTCGGCGTCAGCAAGTCGCCCCAGCCCGGCGCGCGGATCGCGCTGGATGCCGGCGGCGAGGCCGAAGTGCTCGGCCGCGAGGGCGAGTTCTACCGTCTGCGCTTCCATGTCTCCGATGCGCTGGAAAACTGGCTGCTGCATGCCGGCCAATTGCCGCTGCCGCCATACATCCAGCGCCAACCGGGCGCGGACGATGCCGAGCGCTACCAGACCGTGTTCGCGCGCGAGGTCGGCGCGGTCGCCGCGCCCACCGCCGGGCTGCATTTCGACCAGCCGCTGCTGGACGCATTGCAGCAGCGCGGCGTGCAGTTCGGCCACGTCACGCTGCACGTGGGCGCCGGCACTTTCCAGCCGGTGCGCGCGGAAAGCCTCGAGCAGCACGTGATGCACAGCGAATGGCTCAACGTCGGCGCCGCGCTGGTCGAGCAGATCCACCGCACCCGCGAAGCCGGCGTCCGGGTGGTCGCGGTCGGCACGATCGTGCTGTCGGCGCGGGCGTACTGCGGGCTCTCGTAGCTGCCGAAGGCGTAGCAGCCGACGCCGGCCAGCGCGGTGTTCGGCACGGTCGCGCTGGTGAAGGTCGACGGGTCGGTGCTCGTCGTGCGCTGGTCGTTGCGGGTGATGAACTCGGTCGCGGTCGGCGGGAAGACGGTCGTCACCTCGCCCTGGACCGGGAAGGCGTCGCCCGGGTTCGGCTGCACGAAGCTGGCCTGCCTCGAGGCGATCCCCGCCGCGCGGTACGCAGAGCCGTCGTCGAGGGCGGTCCGCAGCCGGGCGAGCTCGCTGGTCGCCGACATCGTGGTGAACGGCACGCGCACGTCGGCGGCAAGCGGCCGGCCGTCCGTGCCGCGGACCGAGCGGGTGATGACCAGGACGTGGCGCGTCTGCTCGCGCAGCTGCTGGCGCGTGCGCGCGGCCAGCACGTCCAGACGGGGGTCGAAGGTCAGCTCCTGCAGCCCGATCCGGCCGCCGGATCCCTCGACGTACACCGTCTCGGGTGTCACCGTCGCCACGTCGATGTCGCCGGTGAAGGGGATGAACAGCCGCGGCTGCAGGTCGAAGCCGTCCGCGGTGTTGAGGATCACGAGCGTGTCGCAGATGCTGCGGGTCGCCGGCGTGCAGCTCGGCACGGGCAGGTCGACCCGCAGGCCGGTCAGCTGCCGCGGGTCGGCGACCGTGAAGCGGTCGTTGGGGAAGACCGTCGTCTCGGGGGTGGAGCCGGTCCGCACGCGCACCGGGTCGGTGGACTGGGCGGCGGCAGTAGCTGGAAGCGCCAGTCCGGCCGCGAGCAGCGCGGCTGCGGCAGTGACGGCGAATGGCTTCAGAGCGGAATGCATGGACATCCTCCGGGGAATC
>JAHWKC010000383.1 GCA_019348095.1 Pseudomonadota bacterium
GCATCGTTGCAGGCCCGGCCGGCCTGCCGCAGGAGGTCGTGGACGTGCTCGCGCCGGCGCTCGAGACCGTTTACCAGAGCGAGGCGTTCAACGAGTTCATGACCAACCAGGGCTTCGGCATGGTGTGGCGCGGACCCGACGAGGCCGCGGAGTTCATGGCCCAGTCCGACGAGGACCTCGGCAACGTCATGCGCGAAGCCGGCCTGGCCGCGACCGCACACGTGCCCGGCGAGCGCGATACGCATCCGGGATGGGAAGACGCGGCAGTGCCGCCGGCACGCCTGGGCGCATACCTGCGTGACTTCTCGGCACTGCTGAAACGTCACGACTACCACGCCGCGCTGTACGGCCACTTCGGCGATGGCTGCGTGCACTGCCGCATCGATTTCCAGTTGGACACGGCCGAAGGTGTCGCGGCCTGGCGGCGATTCCTCGATGAGGCCAGCGACCTCGTCCTGCATTACGGCGGCTCGTTTTCGGGCGAGCATGGCGACGGCCAGGCGCGTGGCGAACTGCTGCCGAAGATGTACGGCGAGGAACTGGTGCAGGCATTCCGCGACTTTCGCGCAGTGTGGGATCCGCGCAACCGCATGAACCCAGGCAAGGTGGTCGATGCCGATCCCCTCGACGCGCACCTGCGCCGCGGCCCCGGCCTGCGCTTGCCGAAGGTCGGGGCGCAGTTCGACTACCCCGAAGACGCACACCAGTTCGCCGGCAGTGCGATGCGCTGCGTCGGCGTGGGTACATGTCGCGACCTCAGCGGCGACGTCATGTGTCCCAGCTACCGGGCCACCCGCGACGAGCAGCACTCCACCCGCGGGCGCGCCCGCCTGCTTTACGAGATGCTTCGCGGCGAAACCATCCACGACGGCTGGAAGAACGAAGCGGTGCGCGATTCACTGCACCTGTGCCTGGCGTGCAAGGGATGCAAGAGCGATTGCCCGGTGCACGTGGACATGGCGACCTACAAGGCCGAGTTCATGTCACGCCACTTTCGCGGCAAGCTGCGGCCGCGGGATGCCTACTCGATGGGGCTGATCCACTGGTGGAGCCGGATCGCCTCGCACATGCCGCGGCTCACCAACGCCGCGCTGCACTCTCCGGGTCTGTCGAAGTTCGCCAAGGCCATCGGCGGCATCGCGCAGGCACGGGAATTTCCCCACTTCGCCGACCCGACGTTCCGGCGCTGGTTCCACGACCGGAAAGCCGCTCGCGAACGTGCCGGGACTGCACCGAGCGGCGGAAAGCCCGTGCTCCTGTGGGCCGACACGTTCGGCAACTACCTGCACACCGCGCCGTTGCAGGCGGCGGTCGAGGTGCTGGAGTCGGCCGGCTATCTGCCGATCGTCGCGGAAAAACCGCTGTGCTGCGCGCGCCCGTTGTATGCCGAAGGCATGCTCGACCTGGCACGTTCGCAACTGCGGACCACCATGGACGCCCTGGCGCCACACCTGCGCGAGGACATCCCGATGGTCGGACTGGAGCCGTCCTGCGTCGCCAGCTTCCGCGACGAATTGCCACGACTGTTCCCCAGCGACGGCCGCGCGCATCATCTCGCGAACAACACCTGGCAGCTCAGCGAGTTCCTCGATCGCGAGGGCTATGAGCCGGCGCGCATCCGCGGGGCCGCACTGGTGCACCCGCACTGCAATCACCACGGGGTGATGGGCACCGGCGCCGAACATCGCATGCTCGAACGCACCGGTCTGGACTTCGAGTTCACCGATGCCGGCTGCTGCGGCATGGCCGGCTCTTTCGGCTTCTCGGCCGACCGCTACGACACGTCCATCAGGATCGCCGAATACGCCCTTCTGCCAAAGGTCCGCGCCGCCTCCGGAGACACGCTGCTGATCGCGAATGGCTTCTCCTGTCGCGAGCAGATCCGCCAGTGCACGGGCAGGCAGCCACTGGATCTGGCCGAAGTACTGCGGATGTCGTTGCACGACGCCCCGCCCGCACGCCGGAGCGCCTCCGGTCAAAGGGCAACCACCGCCCATGGAGCAGCACAATGACGGACCGAACACCCAAGGGATGCCGGACCTGGTTCATCGCGGAGGGCTACATCCCTGCCGACGAGGGCGAGGAGGACAGTCGCTTCGTCAGCCACGAAACCGCGTGCGTGCTCAACGCTGGCGACGGGGACGCGCAGCTGCGCATCACTTTGTACTTCAGCGACCGCGAACCGGCCGGACCATACAGGGTGCAGGTACCCGCGAGGCGGACCCTGCACCTGCGCTTCAACGACCTGGACGATCCCGAACCGGTTCCACGCGACACCGATTACGCGAGCATGATCGAGTCCGACGTGCCCGTCGTGGTACAGCACACGCGTCTGGACTCGCGCCGCGAAGCGCTCGCGCTGCTGTCGACGATGGCGTATCCGGCACAGTGAAACCGCCGATGACTTCCGGTGCACGCCCGCAGGTGGTGGTGATCACTGGCGCATCGGCCGGCATCGGCCGCGCGGTGGCCTGCGAGTTCGCCCGCCACGGCGCCCATGTCGGCATGCTGGCGCGATCGCAGAAGCGCCTGCAGGAGGCCTGCATGGAGGTCAAGGCGCTGGGCGGCAGGGGCCTGGCGCTGGTGGTGGACGTCGCCGACT
>JAHWKC010000384.1 GCA_019348095.1 Pseudomonadota bacterium
CAACGAATGGATTGGCCATGCCGACCACCGCGCGGAACCAGCGCGGCGCCTGTCCGCTGATCGCGCTCAGCACCGCCTGCGCCTGCGCGACTTCCGCCCGCATCCGCGCCGGCGGCAACGCCCAGAACCACGCCTGCGGGTGGGTCGCGCTGTGATTGCCCAGACCGTGCCCGTGCGCGAGGATCGCCCGCACCAGTTCCGGCCGCGCCGCGGCGCGCGCGCCGACCACGAAGAACGTCGCGCGGGCGCCGTGCGCATCGAGCAGGTCGAGCATCGCCGCGGTGTCATCGGACGGGCCGTCGTCGATCGTCAGCCACACCACGCGCTGCTCGGTCGGCAGCCGCGTCAGCACCGGGCTCAACCAGCGCGAGCGCGGCCACAGCGTCGCCCAGACCAGCGCGCCATGGCTCAGCAGCAGCACCGCCACCCCGATGCGCCAGCCGTAGTGCCACCACAGCGCCACCAGCAGCACCTGCGACAGCGCGAACCACACCGCCCACAGGTGCGGGCGGCGTGGCGGTCGGTGCAGGGCAGGCAGATCGGGCACCGCCGCATCATGCCATCGCCGGCGCGCGTGGCGAGGCGTGCGACGGCAGGGGCGTAAACTGGGTTGCCCCACGCAAGTTGACGGATGTCCCATGTCGCTCGACCCCACCCTGCGCACGCGCATCGAAACCCTGCTCGGCAGCAACCGCATCGTCCTGTTCATGAAGGGCGAACCCCGCGCGCCGCAATGCGGCTTTTCGGCCAAGGCAGTCGGGGCGCTCGGCGCGCTCGGGGTCGACTACGCCCACATCGACGTGCTGACCGATCCCGATATCCGCGAAGGCATCAAGCAATACGGCGAGTGGCCGACCATCCCGCAGCTCTACATCGGCGGCGAACTCGTCGGCGGCAGCGACATCATCGAGCAGACGCTCAACTCCGGCGAGCTGCACGCCGCGCTCGGCCTGCCGGCGCCGGACCGCACGCCGCCGTCGATCAGCATCACCCCGGCCGCGGCACAAATGCTGCGCGAGGCGGTCGGCAACGCCGGCGAGGGCTACGCGGTGCTGCTGCAGATCGACCCGCGCTTCAACGCCAAGCTGCAGCTGGCGCCGGTGGATGCCGATGCGATCGCAGTGGAAACCGAGGGCCTGCGCGTGCAGTTCGACCTGGCCGGCGCCCGCCGCGCCGAAGGCCTGTCGATCGACTGGGTCGATGACGAGCGCGGGCGCGGGCTGGTGATCGAAAACCCCAACGCGCCGCCGAAGGTGCAGCCGATCGCCGCGACCCAAGCGGCCGAGCGCGTCGGCGCCGGCACGCTGACCCTGGTCGATGTGCGCCCGGCCGAGGAGCGCGAGCTGGCCACGGTCAACGTGCCGTTCTCTACGCTCGAGGACGGCGGTCACGCGCAACTGGAAGCCATGCCCAAGGACACTCCGCTGGCGTTCCTGTGCCACCACGGCCAACGCAGCGCGCAGGCCGCCGAGCATTTCCGCGGCCTCGGCTTCACCCAGGTGTTCAACGTCACCGGCGGCATCGAGGCATGGGCCGAGCAGGCCGACGTGCACGTGGCCAAATACTGACGCGCCATCGGGCGCATGGACGGGCCTGTGCGGGTGCAGGACGGTTCAGCCGGAGTCTGGATCGCCGGGATGAGCCGATTGTCTGATCGCGGCTGAAGCCGCTCCTACCGATCCTGTCAGCCGCTGAAACCGCCCTGGTCGAGGAACGCCTGCTCCTCCGGCGTGCTCGTGCGGCCGAGCAGTGCATTGCGGTGCGGGAAGCGGCCAAAGCGCTCAATGATGCCGCGATGGTGCAGCGCCCATTTGTCGGCACCGGGCGCCGGCAGCGTCCGGTGCAGCTCGACCGCGCGTTGCTGGTCGGCCGCGTCTTCGGAATGGGTAAAGGGCAGGTAGAAGAACAGGCGCAGCTCGGCTTCGGTCTGCAGGTCGAAGCCGGACTGGACCGCGGCGTCGGCGAAGTGCCGCGCCAGCGGATCGGTGGCATAGACGTGCGCACTGCCGCGATAGATGTTGCGCGGCATCTGGTCGAGCAGGAGCAGCAGCGCGAGCGCGCCTTCGGAGTCGGCCATCCAGTCCTCGTATTCGCGGCGGGAGGCGCGCAGGTGCGCATCGAGGAAGCGCAGCCTGCATTGGGTGTCGAACGCCTCGTCGGCGTCGAACCAGCGGGCCGGACCGGCGCCGCGCCAGAACTCGACCACGTCGCGGGCCGCGATCGTGGGTTGCATGATGGTCATCGCCAGGCCTCCGGCCAGTTGTCGTCCTTGCCGCAGGGATCTGCTGTTCGCGCGGGCGGATATGTGAAACCGGCCCGTTCCACTGGGTTCGCACGACGGGGTTTTTCAGGGCAGCCGCAAGGGTAGCGGTGCCGGTGAGACCGCCGCGCGAAGGGAGCCATCCCATTTGGCGGAGCCGTGGGGTTGGCCTCAATTTTCCATCGACCGATCCCGAACCGGCGCAGCCGCTGAGGTTGATTACGTTTTCCGCTTTCGCTTTCGCTCAGCAGTTGCCCCTGCTTTCGCACCAATCAATCACCTGGCCACTCGGTGATTCGATTTTCGCGGCAGCAGCAACGGCAACGGCAACGGCAACG
>JAHWKC010000385.1 GCA_019348095.1 Pseudomonadota bacterium
TGATGAGGTCGGGGCGGGCGTCCTCCACGGCGCGCCGCACGCGGGCGAGGAAGCGCCGCGACGTCTGGGGCCCCACGTGCAGGTCGGAGAGCTGCGCGATGCGCAGCCCCGCGAGCCCCGGCGGCAGGTCGGGCCAGCGCGCCTCCAGCCGCCGCACGCGGAGCCGGCGCGACCCCGCCCACCCGGCCAGCGCGACGAGGGCCGCCGCAACCGCCACCAGCGAGAGCGCCAGGCGCCCGCCGCGCCGCGCGAAGCCTTCCAGCCGCCGCTGCAGGTCGGGCGGCACGCGCGACAGGCCGAGCGCCAGCGCGACCACGATGAGCGCAAAGACCGCGGGCACGAGGGTGATCCCGAAGGGGCCGGGCCCGGGCATGAGCTCGTAGTACAGCCCGAAGCCGCACACGATGAGCGCGGCCATGTAGACCGCGTACATGAGGATCAGGAAGGCGAGCGTCTTGTCGGCGACGGTCCGCCGCGGCATCCCGGAGCGCCGCAGCGCCCAGGCGGTCAACGCGATCCCACCCGCGCCGCCGGCGGCGAACAGCCGCGTCGCCGCCAGCGCGCCGTCCACCACCTCCAGCTTCAAGGACAGCCCGAGCACCGCCAGCACCAGGGTGATCGCGCCGAAGATCAGTGTGATCGCGATCGCGGTGACCCAGGCCTGCGCCTGGATGCGGCGGCGCGCCGTATCGACCGCGACCTTCAGCGCACTGACGAAACGGCCGCGTTCATAAGGCTCGCGCGCGTGCGCCTGCACCGTGCGCACCGCCCCCAAGGTCTCGTTGGCCAGCGCATTCGCGTCGGCGACGCGGTCTTGCGCCGAGCGCGAGATCTTCTGCAGGCGCCGCCCACCGATCACGATCGGCAGTACCGCCAGCGGGATCCCCACCAACGCATAGGCCGCCAGGTGCGGGCTGGTGACGAACAGCATCGTGATGCTGCCCAGGAAGGTGACGATGCTGCGCAGGGCCACCGACATGCTGGTGCCGACCACGCTGCGCAGCAGTTCGGCATCGGCGGTGAGTCGCGAGATCAGCTCGCCGCTGCGGTTGCGGTCGTGGAACCCGGCATCGAGTGCGATCAGGTGCGCGTACAGGCGCTCGCGCAGATCGGCCACCACCCGCTCGCCCAGCAGCGAGACGAAGAAGAAGCGTGCGGCGGTGGCGAACGCGAGCGCGAGCGCGACCGCGAACAGCAACACGAACGCGCGGTCGATCGCGCCGCCGCCGCCCTGGGCAAAGCCCTGGTCGATCATGATGCGGAACGCGAACGGCAGGCTCAGGGTGGCGCTGCTCGACGCCGCCAGCGCGACCAGCCAACCGGCGAACAGGCCGCGATGCCTGCGCACGAAGGGCCAGAGCGTGCGCAGCCTGCCGATCGGCGCCTTGGCCGGGGTATCGGTGCTGGAAGGGGGGGCGGCAGGCGTGGCGGCGGCGTTCATCCGCACATTGTCCGCTATCGCGGCCGGCCGCCGCATCCCGGGCGCGCCACCGGTTGCCGTGCGTCAGGCGTCGCGCCGGTTACGCGGCGGCGCTGTTTGCCGGCGGCTTTCAGTGGCGGTAGTCGGGGTCGCGCGGTTGCGCTTCAGCCTGCCGGTGCCGGAACGGCGCGAGCCGCTCGGCGCGCCGGGAACGCACATCCGGGAGGTCGAACGACATCACGATGTTGACCCGTGCGATACCGCCGCGCACCGGGCGCGCGCCGTGCAGGCAGCGGTCGCCGCGCATCACCAGCAGCTGACCGGCGCGCGGCGCCACCAGCCGGCACCGCCCGAACAACCGGCGCACCGGCGCCGGACGCAGCGCACGGTCGAACCACCGTTGCGGCGCGGTATCCACGCCGGCGGGCCAGCGCAGGCGGTAGTTGGGGCAGCACTCGGCTTCGCCGCCGCCGACCGCATTGAGCCAGACCACCGCGGTCACCGCATGGCGATCGTAGTGCCAGTGCTCGCTGCCGCCCGGGCCGGTGATGGTGATATTGCAGGCGAGTTGCTCGTCGTCGAGCGGCTGCAGCAGGAGGACCTCGGACACGGGGTGGTCGTCGAGGAGCTGCACTACGGCCCCGTCGCCGTGGTGCAGCGCTTCGACGAGCGCGAGCTCGAGGCCGCGCTCGAGATCGAGCTCGACGACGAGCAGGTCCGATCGCTCGCCGGGGAGCCGGTGCTGGTCGCGACCTCGATCCGCCGAGCCTGCGCCGGTTCCAGCCGTGCGGTGACGCGCCAGTCGGGGTCGTAGTCGGCGACGCGCTGCGCGGTATCGAACATGGGGGAGGTGCTCCGTGATCGAAATGGACAACGCAGCATTGTAACGCACCGGGCGATGTGCCGCTGTAGGAACCGGCTTCGCGGGCGAACCCTCGCGACCGGATTTCGCGCAGCCCGGCTGCGCTCCTAAGCGGTGATCTCCAGCATCAGGTCGAGTGCGGCCTTGGCCTCGCGGGCCTCGTCCTCAGGCACGCGGATGCGGTTGACCACGTGATCCTCGACCAGGTTGTCCATCACCCACGCCAGGTGCTGCGGGTCGGTCCGGAACATGGTCGAGCACATGCACACCACCGGCGACATGAACTGCACCTTCACGCCCTTGGGCGCCATCTC
>JAHWKC010000386.1 GCA_019348095.1 Pseudomonadota bacterium
CTCTCTTCGGGGGTTATCTCGCGCGAGGGGGAGCCGATATCCTTCAACTCGCCGCTCTTGAAGACCACCTCTTCGAGGCCGAGCTTCTTCTCCGCCTCCTCGTAGTTCAAGAAAGAGATGATCACCCCGAGGGAGCCCGTGATCGTGGACTCGTTGGCGACGATGCTGTCGGCGGCGGTGGCGATGTAATAACCGCCGGAGGCCGCAACCGTGTCCATCGAGACGACGACGGGCTTGCCGGAGGACTCCTTGAACTCCCGTATCTCGTCGTGCATCTGCGCACTGGCGGTGACGCCGCCACCGGGCGAGTCGACCTCGAGTATGACGGCCCTGACGCTCTCGTCCTCGGCGGCCTGGCGGATCAGCGAGGGCACGATGCGGTTGACCTTGATGTACAGCTCCGGCGACTCGTCGGCCGGGCCGGAGATGATCAGCGGGGTGCGCGCCTCGTCGATCAGGATCGAGTCGACCTCGTCGACGATCGCGTAGTTCAGGCCGCGCTGGTTGCGGTCGTCCTTGGACAGCGCCATGTTGTCGCGCAGGTAGTCGAAGCCGAACTCGTTGTTGGTGCCATAGGTGATATCGCTGGCATACGCGGCGCGCTTGTCGCCGGGGTTCATCCCGGGGTAGACCACGCCGACCGACAGGCCCAGCCAGTTGTACAGCTTGCCCATCCAAGCCGAGTCGCGCCGCGCGAGGTAGTCGTTGACGGTGACCGCGTGCACGCCCTTGCCTTCCAGCGCGTTGAGGTAGACCGGCAGCGTGCCGACCAGGGTCTTGCCCTCGCCGGTCCGCATCTCGGCGATCTTGCCCAGGTGCAGGACCATGCCGCCGATCAGCTGCACGTCGTAGTGGCGCATGCCGAGCACGCGCCGGGAGGCCTCGCGACAGACCGCGAACGCTTCGGGCAGCAGCTTGTCGAGCGATTCGCCGTCCTTGATGCGTTGCTGGAACTCGGGCGTCTTGGCCTGCAGTTGCGCGTCGGTGAGCTTCTCCATCTCCGCCTCGAGGGCATTGATCTTGAGGACGGAGCGTTGCAGCTGGCGCAACAGGCGCTCGTTGCGGCTGCCGAAAACGCGGGTAAGCAGGTTGTTGAGCATGAACGGGTCCGAAGCGGGTCGTGGGCGGGCCAGGCGCATGCGAGCAGCGATGCGTAGCCCCCGGACAAACAGCAATACACAGAAAGACAGGACGCGAGGCGCCCTGTCGTGGCGAAGCCTATTCTAGCGTGGGGGCGGCGGGGCGCCTAACAAGGGCCGGTGGCGGTCTGCGCGACCGGGACTCGCCGCTGCAGGAGCGCCCAGTGGGCGCGGTCGTTCCGCTGCGCGTGTGGGAGCGATCGCGGGCATGGCCCGCTCCAAAACGATGGATGCGTGACGGTTTTGTAGGAGCGCCCCATGGGCGCGATCGCTCTGCCGCGGGTGTGGGGGCGATCGCGGGCATGGCCCGCTCCTACAACGGCACGTGATCGCGGGCGGCCGCTTCTGCAGAAGGACGCGCGCGGCTTAGCCGCGCAGCGGCGACTGCGCGGTCAGCAGCTTGTTGGGGTTGACCGCGCGGCCGTTCTGCCAGACCTCGAAGTGCACGTGCGGACCGGTGGAACGCCCGGTCGAGCCGGCCTTGGCGATCTCCTGGCCCGCGCGCACCAGGGTGCCGACCTTGTGCAGCAGGCGCGAGTTGTGGGCGTAGCGGGTGACGTAGCCGTTGCCGTGGTCGACCTCGACCATGTTGCCGTAGCCGCCACGGGACCCGGCGAACGTCACCGTCCCGGCCGCGAACGCGTGGATCGGTGTCCCCGTGGCGGCCCCGATGTCCGCACCGTGGTGCATCTTCACGCCACCGTGGACGGGGTGCACCCGGTTGCCGTACCTGGACCCGACGGCCCCGGGGAGAGGCCGTGCCACCGGCCCCACGCCGAGGTCGTCACCGGACGCCGACCGGCCGACCGCCGCGGCCGAGCGCACCTCCCCTGCATCGGTCACCGGTGTGGGCGCGGCAGCCACGTCCGGCATGGCCCCTGCGCGGTGCACCGTGCCCGGCGGCAGCACGCTTGGCGCGGCGGGCAGTGCGGCGACGGCAGCGAGCGGATCGAGAGTCGCGGTCGCCCCGGCGGACACGACGTCGGGGTGCGCGGCGAACCAGTGCAGCTGCAGACGTGCCCGGAGCTCCGGTGCGAGGGATGGCTCCTGGGCGGCGCTGGCGCCCTCGCCGGGACGCTGAGAGAACAGGACCGAGCACGCGAGAGCGCCCCTGCCCGAAGGGCAGGGGCGCTCGGAACAGCGTTCAGCTGCCGGGATGCTGACTAGCAGCCGCCCATGATCGCCGGGGAGTTGCAGATCTCCCTGGCGCTGATCTCGATGGAGTCGACCAGGCGGTCGATGTTGCTGAGGTCGGCGTCGATCGGAACGGTTTGGTCGATGACGGCGTCCACCCGTCCGTTGATGCCGGCGACTCCGACGTCGATCTGCTGGACCTCCGGCAAAATAGCCGAGAGGTCGCTGTTGATGTTCTTGGCCGAGGCGTTGATCGGCCCCACGTTGCCGAGGATGTCGCTGGCATTGCCGTTGATGGAACCGACGGTGTTGAGGATG
>JAHWKC010000387.1 GCA_019348095.1 Pseudomonadota bacterium
CATCGCGACTTACGTCGCTCCTACATGAAGCGGCTTGTTACGGCGTGGCGAGTTTCAGGCCGATCAGGCCGGCCACGATCAGTGCCACGCTGCCGACGCGCAACACGCTCATCGGCTCGTCGAAAAGCACGATCCCCAGGATCACGGTGCCGACCGCACCAACCCCGACCCAGATGGCGTAGGCGGTGCCGACCGGCAGCGACTTCATCGCGATGCCGAGCAGGCCCAGGCTGACCGCCATCGCCGCAACCGTGCCGACCGTCGGCCACAGTCGGGTGAAACCGTCGGTGTACTTCAGGCCGATCGCCCAGCCGATTTCGAACAGTCCGGCCAGTACGAGGATGATCCAGGGCATCGCGATGTCTCCAAACCGGTGGCTACGTTTCTCTATGCCGCTTGTAGGAGCCGCTTCAGCCGCGAGCTCCTGTGTTGCGTGCTTAGATTGCAACGGCGCCACCACGCTCAGACGGCGGATCGCGGCTGAAGCCGCTCCTACAACAGGACCTCTCAGCTTGCGACGCGCTGGCGCACCGCCTCGAACAGGGTCACGCCGGTGGCGACCGAGACGTTCAGGCTCTCGACGTTCTCGCTGCCGGGCATCGGAATCTTGACCAGCTGATCGCAGTTCTCCCGCGTGAGCCGCCGCAGGCCGTCGCCCTCGCCGCCCAGCACCAGCCCGACGTTGCCGCGCAGGTCCAGCGCGTACAGCGAGGTGTCGGCGTCGCCTGCGAGGCCGTACAGCCAGACCCCGAGCTGCTGCAGGTCGCGCATCGCGCGCGCCAGGTTGGTCACCGGGATCACCGGCACGCTGTCGGCCGCGCCGGCGGAGGTCTTGCGCACGGTCGCGTTGACCTGCACCGACTTGTCCTTGGGGATGAGCACCGCGGTCGCACCGGCCGCGGCCGCGCTGCGCAGGCAGGCACCGAGGTTGTGCGGGTCCTGCACGCCATCGAGGATCACGATCAGCGCGCGGCCTTCTGCGGCTTCGACCAGGCCTTGGAGTTCGTTTTCATCCCAGGTCTTCGCCGCAGCGTAGCGCGCGACCACCCCTTGGTGCCGCAGCGAGCCGACCACGCCGGCGAGCGCCTGCTGGTTGACCCGGCGCACGTCGATATCGCGGCGCCGGGCGCTGCTTTCGATCTCGGCCAGGCGCGGGTTCTTGGCGCCCGCCTCGATCAGCACCTCGCGCACGTGCTCGGCGTCGTGCTCGAGCGCCGCGGTAACCGCGTTGATGCCGGCGATCCATTGTTTCTGACTCATTGGGAACTTGGCTTCTCGGAAAAGTGCATTTTGACGCGGATCAACGCGGACGGACACGGATAAAGCGCAAGGGAACAGACGAGTCGATCGTCACCTCCCGCGGAGGCTGCCGTTGCGCTGCTACAGCGGCGCCACGAATCCTCGGCTCCGCCGAAGCAAAGCGGAGCCTGCCGTCGCGGGAGAGGCAGCCAAAGAGCAGTCCGTCGAGTTGCCCACTCGTCTGTGACCCGCGTTTATCCGCGTTGATCCGCGTCTAATATTTGCCCTTCTGTCGCCTTGGCGGCTGTCCGCTGGGCGGCTGCGCCTTGGCGCCCTGCTCATCGACCAGGCGGAAGTCGATCTTGCGATCCTCCACGTTGGCCTTCATGACGATGATGGCGAGGCGGTCGCCTAGGCGGAACTCGCGGCCGGCGCGCTCGCCGTCGTCGCCTCGACCGCAGGCGCGGGCGCCGGCGCTCCGGCCGCCATGGCGGCCTTCTTCGCCCGGATCTCGGCGAGGATCTCCCACGTCCGGTCGAAGATCTTGGCCGGCAGCGTGCCGCCGTAGACCTGCCGCACGCCGTTGACGTTCTTCATGCCGCCGCAGTTGCGGCCCTGGATGCCGTTGCAGTTCTGGTCCTCGTAGCCCATCCAGGTGGCGATGCAGACGTTCTGCGGCTCCTTGGTGCACCCGATGAACCAGGCGTCGGTGCTGTCGTTGGTCGTGCCGGTCTTGCCGTAGACCACGAAGTCCTGGCGGGCGGCCGGGGCCGTGCCGCCCGGGCCGGTCACGCCGGACATGGCGTCGACGACCTGCCGGGCCACCTCGGGCGGCAGCACGGGCGTCGCCTTCGGCGTCCGGTCGACGGTGTCGCGCTCGCGGCCGTCGGCGTGATGGATCCCTCCCAGGTTCACCGACTGCCCGCGCAGCGCGCCCCCGGCGGCCAGCCGGCCCAGCGTCGCCACGTCGCGGAGCAGGACCACGGCCCGGAGCTTCGGCGACAGCTCCTGGAGAGCCGACGTCAGGTCCTCCCGCAGCGCCATGACGTCGGCCTGGGCGGAGGGGTCGCGGGTGAGGTCGGTGTCCTCGATGGTGTCGTGGAGGGAGGCAGCGGCGATCATGGTCTTGTCGCCGCCGGAGGCCTCGACCAGGTGGGCCACGTCCTCGCAGTGGTTGAAGTAGGGCTCCCCGGTGTACTTCCGGGTCTGGCCGTGGTGAGCGTGGGCTGCGAAGTTTCGGGCTCTCAGGATTTCGGGCATGTCATCACCTCGGTCAGGGCGTTGCGGAGTTCGTCGTCGGAGTACTCGGGA
>JAHWKC010000388.1 GCA_019348095.1 Pseudomonadota bacterium
AGGGGCCGAAGCAAATCCCCCCCTGCCCCGCTTTTTCAAAGGCGCGGAACCGGTGGAGGCTGATTGAATGCGCCGCATCGCCTGGCTGATCGTCGCGTTGGTGCTGGCCGGGCTGTGGTTCTGGATGCAGCCGCTGGAGGTCGAACAGGTCGCCCCGCCACCGGACGCGGCCGCCGCAGGAACTTCCAGCGGCGCGCCGGGACCGCCGCCGTGGCGCGACCACGACGATTACCCCGCGTTCCTGCCGCGCGAGGCGCACGCGGTGCTCGACGACATCCTGCGCGGTGGGCCCTTCGAGTTCCCGCGCGATGGCAGCACCTTCCACAATCGCGAAGCGCGGCTGCCGGCGCGACCGCGCGGCTATTACCGCGAGTTCACCGTGCCGACGCCGGGCGCGCGCGACCGCGGTGAACGCCGCATCGTCAGTGGCGGCGACCCGCCGCGGGAGTACTGGTACAGCGACGACCATTACCGCAGCTTCCGCGCGTTCGAACTTGCGCGGTCCGAGGCCCGCCCATGAGCCCGCCCAGCCCCCGTCCCGGCCAGCAGACCGCGGCCGTGGTCGACCTCGGCGCGCTGCTCGCCGATCCGGCGCAGGCCAGCGCCTACTACGTCGATGCGCGCGACACCGAGGCGATGGCCGCGGCGGGTGCCACGCTCGAGTTCGCGGTGGCACGCATCGACCTGGCCGGCTGCACCGACAAGGCCGTCGCATTGGACCGGCTGGCACGCGCGTTGCGGTTCCCGGCCTGGTTCGGCGGCAACTGGGATGCGCTCGCCGACTGCCTCGGCGACCTGGGCTGGTGGCCGGCGGAGGGCTACCTGCTGCTGATCGAACACGTCTGGCAGTGGCGTGCGCAGGACCGCGCGGAGTTCGACACGCTGCTGGCGATCCTCACCGAGGCGGCGATGGAATGGGCCGGGCGCGGCAAGGCCTTCTGGGTGCTGTTTCCGCTGCCGGCCGATCAACTGGCCGCGCTCGAGCCCGACTGAGCTCGCCGCTCACGCCCGGTCCTCGCCGCCGAACCGGCAGACCCGCGCAGTGCTGGCTGCCATCGACCTACGGTGCTGCCGGGCCTGGCACCTTGCTGGCGTCAGGCTTGCTGCTGACGGACTTGCTGCTGTCGGGCTTGCTGGTGTCGCGCTTGCCGCCGTCGCGCTGCCTGCTGGCGGGCTTGCGGCCGGCAGCCTTAGCCGGCACCGGGGTGCCGTTGGCGGTCGCGCGCTTGCGAGCCGGCTGCTTGCCACGAGCCTGCTTGCGCGCAGCCTTGGCCGCGGCGCGGCGCGCGCGCTTGAGGAACTTCAGGGCGGCCTGCTCCCACTGCCGCGCGCCGCGCGCGCCGCCTTCGCCGAAGCACGCGGCGGCGCGCTGCACCCGGCCTTCGCGCCAGCCGGCGAACACCACCGGGTCGATGTAGGCCTTGCGGCAGACCGCCGGCGTATTGCCCAGCGTGGTGGCGACCTGCCGGATCACTTCGTTCTGCGCCGCGACCAACGCCCTTTCGCTCGGCGCGCCGTCCTGCGCCGGCTCCGGCAGCGGCGTGCACGCCAGTTGCTGGAACGCCGCCAGCGTGCCGCCCCAGGTGCGGAAATCCTTGGCGGTGTCTCGCCCATGGCCTCGCGCAGGTAGTCGTTGACCTCACCGGAGTCCACCGGCTGCAGCTCGCCGTCGTCGTCGCGGTACTGGAACAGCGCCTGCCCCGGCAGTTGCTGGCAACGCCGGATCAGGCGGGTCAGCTTGACGTCGTCCAGCGCGATGTCCTGCGCCAGTCCGCCCTTGCCGCGGAACTTGAAGCGTGCGCGGCCGCCGCGCACGAACGCCACGTGCCGGTTGCGCAGCGTGGTCAGCCCGAATGACTTGTTGCTGCGCACGTAGCTGTCGTTGCCGACCCGCAGCAGGGTCTCGGCCATCACCGCGACCACCATCGCCAGCACCTTGCGGCGCGGGAACCCCGGCACCGCCAGATCGCGGCGCAGCTGCCGGCGCAGCCGCGGCAGGGCTTCACCGAAGGCGATGACGCGGTCGAACTTGCCGACCCCGCGTGCCTGCTGCCACTGCGCGTGATAGCGGTACTGCTTGCGCCCGCGCGCGTCGCGCCCGGTCGCCTGCAGGTGGCCCTTCGGGCTCAGGCAGATCCAGACGTCGCGGTAAGCCGGCGGAATCGCCAGCGTGCGGATCCGTGCAAGCGTCGCCTCGTCGCGCACCGCTTCGCCGCGTGGGTCGTGATAGCTGAAGGTGTCGCCGACCCGCCGCCGGGTGATGCCCGGGTCCAGGTCGCTGACATAGCGCAGGCCCGCGCCCGCCGCCGCCTGCTCGGCCTCGCCGTTTCGATCGGGTGCACGACCGGGTGCGCGATCGGGTTTGCGGGCCTGGTGCGATGCAGCGGCGTGGGTCGGCATCGCGCGAGCATCCGGTCCGCTGCGTCAAGGTCACGCATACGCCTGCCGGACCCGATCCGCATGCCATCCGCCCGGGCTTGCTCGGCTGCCCGGTATTCCCCGTCACGCCTCCGCGGGCATGCCCTAACCCCCG
>JAHWKC010000389.1 GCA_019348095.1 Pseudomonadota bacterium
CCTTCCTCCCGCAGGAAGACCTCGTACTGCCCGAGCACCTTGCTCGACAGCCAGGCCAGCACGGAGCCCATCTGCACGCCGGCGACCTTGGCGGTCATGGCGGCGGCGACGGCGTTCGAGCTCTTCTCGGTCAGCTTGGCCGCGAGCGGGTCGAGGACCACGCGGAAGCCCTCGACGTTGGCCGCGGCCCAGCCCGGGCGGTCGACGACCGTGGCCTCGAGCGGCTCGCCCGGCGGCACGAGCCCGGTGACGCTGCGCACGTGCTCCTCGGCGCGCACGGCCAGGCCGCGCAGCTCGCTCTGCTGCACGAGGCCGCGCAGCTGGCGGACGAACGGCACCTGCGCGTCGAGCGCCGGCCCCGAGGAGCGCACGCCGGGCCGCAGGCTCGCGGTGAACCGCCGCAGCGAGGGCAGCGTGTCGTTCAGCGCGCGCAGCGCCGGCCGGCCGGTGCGCAGCGTCCGGGGCAGTTCGTTGAGCGCCCGCCGCAGGTCCTGGTCGCGCTCGCTCAGGCGGCAGGTCGCGGTGGTCTCGCGCTGGCTGAGCTGGGCGTTGGCCTTGCCGGCGCGGCACTGCTGGGTGGCGCGGGCCTGCACCACGCGCGCGCGGATGTCGTCGCTGCGCTCGCCTTCGGGCGCGTCGGGGCGCAACTCGACCGGCGGCAGCCGCGGAACCTCGACATGCAGGTCGATCCGGTCGAGCAGCGGGCCGGAGATACGCGCGCGGTAGCGGCGGGTGGCGTCTCCGCTGCAGCGGCAGCGGCCGCTGGCGTCGCCGGCCCAGCCGCAGGGGCAGGGGTTCATCGCCGCGACCAGCTGGAACCGCGCCGGGAACTCGGAGCTGCGCGCGGCCCGCGACACCGTCACCAGCCCCGATTCGAGCGGCTCGCGCAGCACTTCCAGTGCACGCCGATCCCATTCGGGCAGCTCATCGAGAAACAGCACGCCGTGGTGCGCCAGCGAGATCTCGCCCGGCCGCGGTTCGGCGCCGCCGCCGACCAGCGCGACCGCGCTGGCGGTATGGTGCGGCGAGCGGAACGGGCGCTGGCGCCAGCGCGCGGGGTCGAGCCCGCGGCCACTGACCGTGGCGATCGCCGCCGACTACAGCGCTTCCTCCTCGGTGGCCTCCGGCAGCAGACCCGGCAGTCGGGAGGCGAGCAGGGTCTTGCCGCAGCCGGGAGGGCCGACCAGCAGCAGGTGGTGGTTGCCGGCCGCGGCGATCTCCAGCGCGCGGCGCGCGTGCACCTGCCCGCGCACATCGGCCATGTCGGGGCCGTGTTCGCGCACCGCGGGCGGCGCGGTCGCGGCCGGCAGCGGCTTGCGGCGGTCGAGCATCGCGCAGACCTCGAGCAGGGTGCGCGCGGTATAGGCCTCCACCCGGCTCGCCAGTGCGGCCTCGGCGCCGTTGCCCGCCGGCACGATCAACTTGCGGCCGGCATCGGCCGCGGCCAATGCGGCCGGCAGCACCCCGTCGACCGCGCGCAGCTCGCCGGTCAGGCCGAGTTCGCCCAGGAACTCGTACTCGTCGAGTGCCTCAAGCGGGATCTGCCCGCTCGCGGCGAGGATGCCGAGCGCGATCGGCAGGTCGAAGCGGCCGCCGTCCTTGGGCAGGTCGGCCGGTGCCAGGTTGAGCGTGATGACCCGCGCGGGGAACTCGTACTGCGCGCACATGATCGCCGCGCGCACCCGGTCCTTGGCTTCGCGCACCGCCGCCTCCGGCAAGCCGACGATCGACATCCGCGGAACGCCGCCGGCCAGGTACACCTCGACCCGTACTTCGGGCGCGCGCACGCCCGACCGTGCACGGCTGTGCACGAGCGCCAGATTCATGGCGGCGACTCAGTGGTGCGGTGCGGAGGACGGCGGGTGCGCCGCCGGCGCGGCGCCGAGCTGCGCTTCCAGCGTGGCCACCGCGCGCTGGAGCTCGTCAAGCTTCTCGCGCGTGCGCAGCAGCACTGCACGCTGCACTTCGAACTCCTCGCGCGTGACCAGGTCGAGCTTGCCCAGCCCGGTCTGCAGCACCGACTTGAAATTCTGCTGCAGCTCGTCGCGCAGCTCGCGCGAGGACTCCCCGCGCAGCCCCGGCGGCACCAGGCTGCTGAGGCGGCGGGCGAGGTCGTCGATGTGGCTGAGGTCGATCATCTGGGTGGCTCCTCCGGCAGTGCGTGCAGCTTGGCGGGCCCACCGTGGTGATGCCGTCGGCGCGGGCCGCGCTGCGCTGTCGGAAAAATCTGACGCGGGGACTCCGGGCCGGAACTCTGACGCGTGGTGCGGCACTCTACCGCAGGCATCACCGCGAGGGGCCGCGCGTTATCCTGCCGCCGCGAAGTATGCAGACGCCCAGTGTCGAAACACCAGGAGAAAGCCGGATGAAGATGGTCATGGCAGTGATCAAGCCGTTCAAGCTCGACGACGTGCGCGAGGCGCTGGCCGAGGCCGGCGTGGCCGGCATCACCGCCACCGAGGTCAAGGGCTTCGGGCGCCAGAAGGGCCACACCGAGCTGTACCGCGGCGCCGAGTACGTC
>JAHWKC010000038.1 GCA_019348095.1 Pseudomonadota bacterium
CTCGTCGGCGATGTTGGCGCCGGCGAAGATGAACTCGTCGTACTGGGCGTCGAGCCAGGCCAGGTTGCCCGAGATCAGCCAGTGCTGCGTCGGCAGCCACTGGTACTCGACCTCCAGGCCGTTGACCGTGCCCGAGCCGGCATTGGTGAAGTCGCCGAAGAACGCGTCGTTGGTGCCGTCGCCGTTGCTGTCGAAGGATGTGAACACCGACAGCTGGATGTCCTCGTACTTATTGTGGAACGCCGACAGGTTGAGGAACATCGACTGGTCGAGGAAGGCCATCTTGGTGCCGACTTCAAAGCTGTCGACGACCTCGTCGTCGAACGGCTCGGCCGAACGCGGCACCGCGGTCGCCTGCGCGCGGATGTTGTAGCCGCCCGACTTGAACCCGCGCGAGGCGGTGCCGTAGACCATGATGTCGGGGGTGACCTGGTAGTCCAGCGAGACCTTCGGCGAGGTGTTCTTGAAGTTGATGGTCTTGTCGAAATCGGCAACGACCCGGGTCGGCACGGTATAGGTGATATCGCTGTAGCCGCGGTTGAGCACGTCGGCGCGTTTGTCCTCGTCGGTGTAGCGCGCACCCAGGCCCAGCTGCAGGCGGTCGTTGAGCTCGAAGGTCCAGTCGGCGTACAGCGCGACGCTCTCGGTGTACACGGTGCCCTGGGTATCGCCGAACAGGAAGTTGAAGAAGTTGTTGAGCACCTGGCCGCCGGCCTCGCCGTCGAATGCGTACAGGCCCATCACGCCGCGGGAGCGGCCGCCGGCATCGAAGTTGGCCTGCAGTTCGTGGCTGACCTGCTGGTCGCGGTAGAACGCCTTGACATCGGCGATGGCGACCGGCGTGGTGTCGAAGTCGATGTTGGTCTCGGTATCGGACTCGCGCTTGGCCAGCACGTACTTGAAGCCCCAATCGGCGTTGGCGCGCCAGTTGACCACGGCCGAGGCGCCCTTGATCGAGGTGTCGTTGATGTTGAGCATGCCGTTGCGCACGTCGTAACGGCTGTCCAGCGGCGGGAAGGCCGGGGTGAAGCGGTTCGGCGCCAGCATCTGTGCGCCGCGCACCCCGGACTGGTCGTCCATCCAGTCGAACGCGAACTGGACGTTGAGATCGTCGTTGACATAGGCGCCGAGCTGGGCGCGCAGCGCGAGGATCTCCTTGTCGCTGACCTCCTGGCCGGTAATGACGTTCTCGCCGAAGCCGTCACGGTTGAGGCTGGCCACCGCGACCCGCGCACGCAGGGCGTCGTTGCCACCGAGCGAGCCGCCGAGCGCACCCTTGACGTCCAGCTGGCCGTAGTTGCCGACCGTGACCGAGGCGAACCCGTCGGTGCCGGGCGGCAGTCCGCGCGAGATGTACTTGATGGCGCCGCCGATGGTGTTCTTGCCGTACAGCGTGCCCTGCGGACCGCGCAGCACTTCCACGCGCTCGACGTCGAACACGTCCAGCAGCGCTCCCTGCGGCCGCGCGATGTAGACGTCGTCCAGGTAGATGCCGACGCCCGGGTCCACGCCCCACAGCGGATCGGACTGACCGACGCCGCGAATGTAGGCGGTGATGGTGCTGCTGGACCCGCGCGCGGCATAGATCGTGAGATTGGGCACCTGCGCGTCGAGATCGCTGAGGTCTTCCACCGCGAGCCGGTCGAGCGCATCGGCGGTGAACGCGGTCACCGCGACCGGCACGTCCTGCAGCGTCTCCTCGCGCTTGCGGGCGGTGACGGTGACGGCCTCCAGCGTCGTACGCGGGGTGGCGGCCCTGTCTTGGGCGGTCGTGTCCTGGGTGGCGGCGCTCTGGTCCGCGGCGCCCTGCTCGGGGATGTCCTGCGCCCATGCGGTCGGCGCCAGCAGCGCACAGCCGATGGCGAGGCTCAAATAATTGCGGCTGTTGCGGATGCGACCCTTGCTGCTGCGGCTCTTGTCGATGCGACCCATCACGATTGCTCTCCCCGGTACTGATTAAGGCACGTTCAAATCGAAGGCACGGTATGCGGTGGGGTCCCCATGGGTGGATCGCCCGCCATGTCGGCAAGACTAGGAGCACGCCCCGGCCAGGGGCAGATGTACCTTCGGACAATGCCCCGGGCGCGCCGGGTTGCCGACACTGCGCCGCATCGACGGCAGATGCCCTCGACGTCGGTCCTTCGACGATGCGTCGACTTTTGCCTTTGCTCGTCATTCCCGCGCAAGCGGGAACCCGGTGGCTTTGATGTTGCAGCACTGCCGGTCGCGCATGGCGAAGCGAAGTCCCTGGGTTCCCGCGTTCGCGGGAATGACGACTAGAAGGTCGCGCGGGTCGGAAGAGGCCCGCTCCGACGATGTGGTCTACGAACTGGTTTTCGAACGCTGGTCTTACGAAACGCTGTTTCACCGAGGACTTTGATGGCATTCCTGATCGTGCTGGCCGCGCTGGCCTTCCTGATGTTCGTCGCCTACCGCGGCTACAGCGTGATCCTGTTCGCGCCGGTCGCCGCTTTGGGCGCGGTGCTGCTGACCGATCCGTCGCTGGTCGCGCCGATGTTCACCGGCCTGTTCATGGACAAGATGGTCGGCTTCCTCAAACTGTATTTTCCGGTATTCCTGCTCGGCGCTATCTTCGGCAAGCTCATCGAGCTGTCGGGTTTCTCCAAGTCCATCGTCGCGGCCACCATCAGGCTGTTCGGCGCCCAGCGCGCGATGCTGTCGATCGTCGCGGTATGCGCGCTGCTGACCTATGGCGGCGTGTCGCTGTTCGTGGTGGTGTTCGCGGTGTACCCGTTCGCCGCCGAACTATTCCGTCAAAGTGATATTCCCAAGCGGCTGATCCCCGGCACCATCGCGCTGGGCGCGTTCACCTTCACCATGGACGCGCTGCCGGGTACGCCGCAGATCCAGAACATCATCCCGGCGCCGTTCTTCGGCACCGACTCGTGGGCCGCGCCGGTGCTGGGCACGATCGGCGGCGTGTTCATCCTGGTCCTCGGCATGACCTACCTGGAGTCGCGCCGGCGCAAGGCCGCGGCCGCCGGCGAAGGCTACGGCGACCCGGCCACCCTGCTCAACGAACCGGCCGCGTTCACCGGCGGCGCGCTGGCGCACCCACTGGTCGCAGTCCTGCCGCTGGTGCTGGTCGGCGTGTCCAACAAGCTGTTCACCGACTGGATCCCGCGACTCTACGGCGCGACCCACGCGTTCCAGCCGGCGGTGATCGGCGATCCCGCGCCGGTGGTGCAGGAGGTCTCGCGGGTGGCCGCGATCTGGGCGGTGCAGGGTGCGCTGCTGGTCGGCATCCTCACGGTGCTGGCATTCGCGTGGAAGCCAGTGATGACGCAGTTCGCCGAGGGCACCAAAACCGCGATCGGCGGTGCGCTGCTCGCGGCGATGAACACCGCTTCGGAGTACGGGTTTGGGGCGGTCATCGCGGCGCTGCCGGGCTTCCTGATCGTCGCCAATGCGCTCGGCGCAATTCCCGACCCGCTGATCAACGAGGCGGTCACGGTGACCGCACTGGCCGGCATCACCGGCTCGGCGTCGGGCGGCATGAGCATCGCCCTGGCCGCGATGGCCGAAACCTTCATCGTCAACGCCAATGCCGCCGGGATACCGATGGAGGTGCTGCACCGGGTCGCCTCGATGGCCTCTGGCGGCATGGACACCCTGCCCCACAACGGCGCGGTGATCACCCTGCTCGCGGTGACCGGCCTGACCCACCGCCAGGCTTACAAGGACATCTTCGCTATCACGATCATCAAGACCATGGCGGTGTTCGTGATCATCGGGGTGTTCTACGCGTTCGGCGTGGTGTGACCGTCGCACGCATCGCTTGGCAAGCCGCGCCTGACCGGTACACACTCGCCGCAACGAAGGGGCGTCGGCGGGGATAGCGGGTGTTGCAACATCGTGTGTTCGCGATCCTGGCTGCGTGCCTGTTGTACTGGACTCCCGTTGGGGCCGCGGCGCAACGGTCGCCCGGCCAGGCTTTCCTGAGCCTGGAGCGCTACACCCCCGAGGAGGGGCTGTCGCAATACGCGATCACCGCGCTGGCCGAGGACGAGCACGGGCTGTTGTGGATCGGCACCCAGGAAGGGCTGAACCGCTACGACGGCCACCGTTTCGTGGTGTTGCGAAACACCCCTGCGGGCGAGGCGCCGGAACTGGCCAGCAGCAGCATCGACGCGCTCGCGGTCGACGGCCATTCGCGGCTGTGGGTGGGCACCAATGATGCCGGACTGCAGATCATCGATCTGCGCACCCGGGCATCGGTTCGGTTGGGCACGGCCGATGGCCTGGACCATCCAACGGTCCGCTCGATCCTGATCGACCCGGCCGGTGGCGCCTGGCTGGGGACCGCCAGCGGGATCGGGCGGGTGGATGCGGATCTCGCCGCCGTGCAGCCGCTGGGCGCCAGCGCGCCGGTGGTGGCGATGGCGTTCTCGGCAGACCTGGAAGGCCACGCGCTGGACCAGGATTGCCGCCTCTGGCGGCTCTCGCCAACACGCATGCATCCGCAACCGGCCGCGGTGCCCGAGGGTGCCTCGTGCGTGGCGATGCAGCCGGCCGGTGACGGCTTCTGGCTCGCCACCGCAACGCGCGGGCTGTACCGGGTCGACGGCGATGGCCAACGCGTCGCCCACCGGCCGGCCGGGTGGCTGCGCCGCTCGAGCGCGGAACTGTCGGCGCTGATGCAGCGCCCCGACGGCCGCTGGCTGCTGGGCTACGCCGACGGTGCGGTATTGCAGGCACCCGCCGACTGGAGCGCTGCGCCCACGCGCATCGCCTTCGACCAGCCGATCGACAGCGCGATCACCGGCTTCCATCAGTACCGCTCCGGGGTGTTGTGGATCGGCAGCAGCACCAGCGGCCTGTTCCGTGTGCGTGCCTTGTCCTCGACGATCCGCCGCGACCTGGTCGATGAGGCGGCGATCGCCACCTGGCCCAGCGACAGCGTGCGCAGCATCCTGCGCGACGGGACCCGGCTGCTGGTCGGGACCGACGCTGGCCTGGTCATCCGCGACGGCGCCGACGCGGATTGGCGCCCGATCGGGGCGATCGGCGCGACCTCGGTCCGCGCGATCGCACCGGCCCGGCGCGGCGGCTGGTGGGTCGGTAGCCATCGCGGTCTGTGGCATCTCGGCGCCAACGGCCGGGCCCGCGCGGTCGACGGCCTGCCCCATCCGCACGTCACTGCCCTGCTGGTCGAAGCCGGCGCCGGAGGCGAGCAGGTCTGGATCGCCACCCGCGGCGGTCTGGCGCGGATGCGCAACGGGGTGATCGACAACGGCATTCTCGACAGCGACGCGGTGCCGTCGGAGCTGCGGGACCAGTTTCTCACCAGTCTGATGCGCGACCGGAACGGGCGTCTGTGGATCGGCAGCAACGAGCGCGGCGTCTACCGGATCGAGCCCGATGGCGGCGTGCAGCATCTGGGCACCCACAACGGGCGCCTGCCGCACGACTCAGTCTGGTCGCTGCATGCCGACGAGCAGGCAGTGTGGCTGGGCACGTTCGGCGGCCTGCTGCGGTTGGACCCGGCCAGCGACACCGTCGAGGCGATCACCGAGCGCGACGGGCTGTCCAACAACGTGATCTACCGGATCGAGCCGGACGCGCTGGGCCGCCTGTGGCTGAGCACCAACCTCGGCATCAGCGTGCTCGATCCGCGCAGCGGCATCATCCAGACCCTGGGCCGCGGCGACGGGCTGTTCAACCTGGAATACAACAGCGGCGCCAGCTTCCTCGGCCCCGACGGCCTGCTGTACCTGGGCGGCACCGACGGGCTGGACATCCTCGACCCCGCGCAGCTCTCGCCGAGCAGCCCGCCGGCCACGCCGATGGTCACCGGCCTGCGCGTGCTCGGCCGGCAGGGGCCGGTCGCCGACGCCGGGCCTGCGCCCACCCCGGGCGTGCTCTACGCCTATCGTCTCGAACTGGGCCACCGCGACCGCGTGTTCCAGCTCGACATGGTCGCGGTGGACTTCACCGCGCCCGATGCCGCGCGCCTGCGCTACCGCGTGGCCGGCATCTACGATGACTGGGTGCACCCGCGCGATGCCGAGACCACCGTGGTGCTGAGCTACCTGCCGCCGGGCGACTATCCCATCGAGGTGCAGGCGGCCGGGCGCGATGGCCGTTTCGGGCCGAGCCGCCGGCTGCTGCTGGTGATGCAGCCGCCGCCGTGGCGCCACCCGCTGGCCTATGCCGGTTACGCGCTGTTGCTGCTCGCCCTGCTGGCGTGGTTGGTCCGGCGCATGCGCGCCAAGGCGCGCGAGAAGCACCTGCAGATCGAGCGGCTCAACCGGACCGTCGCGGAGCGCACCGCCGCGCTGAAGCAGGCCAATCACCTGCTGTCGCGGACCAATGCGCAGCTGGAGAGCGCCACGCGCATCGACCCGCTGACCCGGGTCTCCAACCGCCGCGACCTGCACGAGTGGCTCGAGCGCGAGTGCCCGCAACTGATCGGCGAGCTTGCCGCTCCCGGTGCCGCGCTGCGCTGCATGTTGTTCTGCGTCATCGATCTGGACGACTTCAAGCGGATCAACGACAACCACGGCCACCAGGTCGGCGACCAGGTGCTGGTGGAAGTCGCGCGCCGGCTGCGCCAGGTCTGCCGCGAGCGCGACATCCTGGTGCGCTGGGGCGGCGAGGAGTTCCTGCTGCTGGTGCGCGATGCCCACATGGAGGATGCCGCGAGACTGGCCGAACGGGTCCGTCGCGCGATCGCCGAGGTACCGGTGACGCTGGCCAGCGGCCAGGCACTGGCGGTCACCGGCTCGGTCGGGCTGGCGCCGTGGCCGCTGGCGCCGCAATGGCCGTTGCTGGGCGACTGGCAGCAGAGCGTGAGCCTGGCCGATCGGGCGCTCTACGCCGCCAAGTCAGCCGGCAAGAACGCCTGGGTCGGCGTGGTGCCCGGCGCCGAGGTCGACCGCGCCTGCCTGCAGACGCTACTGGCTGGCGCCGAGCCGGATTCGCTGCCTCCCGGCTCCATCGCGGTGCTGCACTCCACGCCCGTGCGCCCACCGTTCAGACGCGGGTGACGACATCTGTAGGAGCGGCTTCAGCCGCGAACAACAATCGTATGCCCATGCAGGGACCGATCGCGGCTGAAGCCGCTCCTACAAAAGCAAAGGCCCGCGGACGCGGGGCGGCTCAGGCAAGCGTGAACCTGTCGCCATCGAGCATCGCCGGGAAGCGCTCGCGATACGCGGCGAGCTCGGCGCCGAGCAACGTGGTGGTGCTGACCACCTCCATGTCCTGGCACTCGCTGATCGGGTGGCCGAGATAATCGATCACCGCGCTGTCGCCGGAATAGTGGATGCCGTTGCCGTCCTCGCCCACGCGGTTGAGGCCGGCCACAAAGCACAGGTTCTCCATGGCCCGCGCGCGCAGCAGCGTCTTCCAGGCATGGTCGCGGGCGGACGGCCAGTTGGCGACGTAGATCAACAGGTCATAGTCGAGCCCGCCGGCGCGCTCCACATCGAAGCGGTTGCGTGAGTACACCGGGAAGCGCAGGTCGTAGCAGACCAGCGGACAGATGCGCCAGCCCTTCCACGCCACGGTGAGCCGCTCGCGACCGGCGGCGTAGCGCTCGTGCTCGCGGGCATAGCGGAACAGGTGACGCTTGTCGTACATCTGCAGCCCGCCGTCGGGCGTGGCGAAGATCAGTCGGTTGTAGACGCCCTCGCCCTCGCGGATCTGCACGCTGCCGGTCAACGCGGCGCCGATCTTCGCGGCCTGCTCGCGCATCCAGGCCACGCTCGGGCCGTCGACGGTCTCGGCGTCCCCGATCGCATCGTTGGAAAAACCGCTGGTGAAGGTCTCCGGCAGGATCACCAGGTCGGTGGTGTCGTGCAGCGGTGCGATCAGGTCGCCGTAGTACTCGCGGTTACCGGCCGGGTCGTGCCAGATGGTGGCGCCCTGGATGAGGGAGATGCGCAGGTTGGTCATGACGGCGTCCATTAGCGGCTTCCTGAATTTTGTAGGAGCGGCTTTAGCCGCGAGCTTTTTCGGATAATCGATACTGATCCGGCTTCCTTTGTAGGAGCGGCTTCAGCCGCGATCGGGACCTGCCCGGCCCCACGATTCTGGTTCGCGGCTGAAGCCGCTCCTACGACACCCCGCTAAAGCTTTTCCAGCCGCTCGATCGCCGCGTCCAGCGTCGCCTCGTTCTTGGCGAAACACAGCCGCGCAAGGCGCTGGCCCGGCGGCGGCGCGCCATAGAACGGCGACAGCGGGATCGCGACCACGCCGTGCTCCACCGTCAGCCAGCGGCAGAACGCGGCATCGTCAAGATCGCTGACCGCCGAATAATCGACCAGCTGGAAGTAACCGCCCGGCACTGGCAGCGGCTGCAAGCGGGTGCCGAGCAACTGTTCGCGGAAGCGGTCGCGCCGGGGCTGGTAGAAGGCCCCGAGCTGCTCGTAATGTTCCGGCTCGGCCTGGATCATCTCGGCAAATGCGGCCTGCGCCGGGGTGAACGTGCAGAAGGTGTTGTACTGGTGGACCTTGCGGAACTCGGCTGAAAGCGCCGGCGGCGCCACGCAGTAGCCGACCTTCCAGCCGGTGCAGTGGTAGGTCTTGCCGAAGCTGGAAATCACGTATGCGCGCTCGCGCAGCTCGGGATGGCGCAGCACCGACTCGTGCCGCGCGCCGTCGAACACGATGTGTTCGTAGACCTCGTCCGACAGCAGCACGATGTCGGTGCCACGCAACAGAGCGGTCAGCTCGGCGATGTCGGCGGCCGTGAACATCGCGCCGGAGGGGTTGTGCGGGGTGTTGACCATCAACATCCGCGTCCGCGGCGTGATCGCGGCACGGATCAGCGCCCAGTCCGGCGCGAAACTCTGCGAATCATCTCCCGCCAAGCCCAGCGGCACGTGCACCGCGCGGCCGCCGGCCAGCTCGATCGCCGGCACGTAGCAGTCGTAGCAGGGATCGAGCACGATCACCTCGTCGCCCGCATGCACCACTGCGTGCACTGCATCGAAGATCGCTTCGCTGGCGCCGGAGGTCACCGTGATTTCGGCATCGGCGTCGGGCCGGTGGCCGTAGCAGCGCTCGGTCTTGGCCGCGATCGCCTCGCGCAGGGCCGGGATGCCGGTCATCGGCGCGTACTGGTTGCTGCCATCGCGCATCGCGCGGTGCAACGCATCGATCAGGCGCGCTGGCACGTCGAAATCCGGAAACCCCTGACCCAGGTTGACCGCGCCGTGTTCGACGGCCAGCTGCGACATCACGCTGAAGATGGTGGTGCCGACCCTGGGCAGCTTGGTGCTCGGCTGCAACGTGTTCGGCTGGTAGGTGGTGGACCGGGGCGGGAGCGACATCGGCGTAGTTAAAAGCGTGGGAATGCCAAGTCTACGTGCTGCCTTTCACGGCCGCGCGAATGCCGGACGCAGGCGGTTTGCACTCGCCCGGCAAGGCCGCGACACTCCGCACATGCGCGAACTACAGATTGTCGATGCCGCCGAACTGGCCGCCGCCTATGCCGCTGCGCACTACGTGGTGATGCTCGATGGCGACGCGTTGCGTCTGCGCGTCGGGCAGCCGGCCGCGGATCTGGAAGCCTACTGGCCGGCCGAACGCTACGGCTTCATTACTGCATGGAACCCCGCGTCCGAGCCGCATTCGGACTCCGCCAACAAGAGCGCCGATGCACTGCTGGTGGCCGAGCTGGATGCGGCCGGGATCCGCCGGCAGTCGGCCTGGGCCGAGGACGCCGAAGGCCGCTGGCGCGAGCCGGGCTGGTTGCTGGCCGACCTGGACGACTCGCGTTCGGCCACGCTGGCGCAGGCGTATGGCCAGGCCGGCGTGCTGGCCTGGACCCGCGGCCAGCCGGTGCGGCTGCGGATGCTGCTGCACCGGCCCGGCAACGCCGGCGCCGGCACCGGGATGGGGGAGTTCATCGACTGGGTCGATGACTGACCCCTTGCGCAGCGGTCGGGTTCGCCGGCCAAGTCGGATAAAATGACGGCCCTGCGGCCGCTCGGCCCGCGCGCGCACCGACCCGATGAGCCCACTGGACCGACCTGCCCCGCCGCTGCTGGAAGCCCGCGGCCTGCGCTTCGCGCGCAACGAGGAAGCCGTATTCGGCCCGCTCGACTTCACCGTCGATGCCGGCGAGGCGCTGCTGGTCCAGGGCGACAACGGCGCCGGCAAGACCACGCTGCTGCGGGTGCTGGCCGGGCTGCTGCGCGCCGACGAGGGCGCGATCGATATCGACGGCCGCCCGGCCAAGGCCTCGTGGCGGTCACGCGCGATCGCCTACCTCGGGCATCTGCCGGGGCTGAAGGCCGACCTCAGCGCGCTGGAGAACCTGCACTTCCTGTGTGGCCTGCAGGGCCGCCGCCGCGCGCAGTTGCCGGTGAACGCCTTGGCGATCGTCGGCCTGGCCGGCTACGAGGATGCGCTGGCGCGGCAGCTGTCGGCCGGCCAGAAGAAGCGCCTGTCGCTGGCGCGCCTGTGGCTGTCGCCGGCGCCGCTGTGGCTGCTCGACGAGCCCTACGCCAACCTCGACCTGGAAGGGATCGAACTGGTCAACCGCATGGTGCAGGCCCACCTGCGCGACGGCGGCGCGGCGCTGGTGACCACCCACGGCGCCTACGCAGCCCCGCCGGTGCGGACACGGATGCTGGTGCTGGAGCGGATGGCGTGAACAGCGGAAATCCACAACCCGTTCGGACCCGCTCCTCATGCCGTCATCCCCGCGAAGGCGGGGATCCAGTGACTTTGGGGCGCGACCACCCGTCGCACCGAAACGAAGAAGATGTGCTGAAGCCTCTGGATCCCCGCCTTCGCGGGGATGACGAGCCAGGGCCGGCGGGAACGGGCACTTTCAACACGTTCGCGAAGGCGGCGAAACAGGTGGGGGCAAGATGAAGCGCCATGCTCTGCCCGGCCTCCCCGGCGCCGCCAAGGCACTGATGGCCCGCGACCTGCGCCTGCTGTGGCGGCGGCGCGGCGATGCGCTGCAGCCGGCGCTGCTGGCGCTGCTGGTGGTGGCACTGTTCGCGCTGGCGCTGGGCGGGGAGCGCGAGGCGCTGGCGCCGGTCGCGGCCGCGGTGCTGTGGCTGGCGGTGCTGCTGTCGGGCCTGCTGGCGCTGGACACCCTGTTCCGCGGCGATGCCGAGGACGGCTCGCTGGAGCAGTGGATGCTGGCGCCGGTGCCGCTGGCGTGGCTGGTCGGTGTGCGAACGTTCATGCACTGGGCCACCACGGCCCTGCCGCTGCTGGTCGCCACCCCGTTTTTGGGCGAACTCCTGCACCTGCCACGCGGTCAGTTGCCGGTGCTGATGGCGTCGCTGGCGCTGGGCACGCCGCTGCTGAGCCTGCTCGGTGCGGTGGTCGCGGCGCTGACAGTCGGGATGAGGCGCTCCGGTATACTGGTGGCCTTGCTCGCGCTGCCCTTGTACGTGCCCGTGCTGGTGTTCGGCGCGGGCAGCGTGGCTGCCTCGGCCCAGGGACTGGATCCGGTCGGCGCATTGCTGCTGCTGGGCGCCGGACTGGCCCTGGCACTCGTGCTGGCGCCGCTGGCGGCGGCGGCGGCGATCCGGATTGCGCTGAGTTGAAGCCGCCCCCAACCAAGCCTCGCGTGCCCGCATCCTGCCGCTGCTAGGTGCGGCTTCGCCTTACCAAGCAGCCCCGGCCCTCAGATCGTTCGGGCGCTGCGTAAATCGCGGACCTCCGGTTCGCAAACGAATCACGCAGCCCCGCGAGCGGGAGAGGGGTAGACGTATGAATCCGATCATCCGCTGGTTCCACAAGCTCGGTTCCCCGCCCTACTTCGACCGCTTCGCCGCGCGCTGGGCGCCGTGGGGCTATGGCCTTGGGTTGCTGGTCATGGCGTGGGGCCTGTACGCGGCGCTGTTCGTGGTGCCGGCCGACTACCAGCAGGGCGACAGCTTCCGCATCCTCTATATCCACGTGCCGAGCGCGTGGATGAGCCTGTTCGTGTTCGGGCTGATGGCGTTCTACGCCGCGCTCGCGCTGGTCTGGCGGATCAAGCTGTGCGAGGTGCTGGCGATGGCCTGCGCGCCGATCGGGGCCGGCTTCACCCTGATCACGCTGGCGACCGGTTCGATCTGGGGCAAGCCGATGTGGGGCACCTGGTGGGACTGGGACCCGCGGCTGACCACCGAGCTGATCCTGCTGTTTTTGTACCTGGGCATCATTGGCCTGTACAACGCGATCGACGACCGCCGCGCCGCCGCGCGCGCCGCCGGCCTGCTGGCCATCGTCGGGGTCGCGCTGCTGCCGGTGATCCGCTACTCGGTGGTGTGGTGGAACTCGCTGCACCAGGGCCAGACGATCCGCCTGTTCGGCGAATCGACCATGGACCCGAGCATGGTCCAGCCGCTGGTCTGGATGCTGGTCGGTACCAAGTTGTGGTTCATCGGCGCGCTGCTGTCGCGCGCGCGCGCCGACAACCTGCGCCGCGAGAACGGCAAGGCCTGGGTGGCGCAGCTGGCAGGCGCGCCGGCAGGAGCGCGGCCATGAGCTACCAGAACTACGTGATCGCCGCCTACGCGGTGTTCGCGCTGGTGCTGGCCTGGGAGTTCGTCGTCCCGCGCCTGCAGATTCGCCGCGAACTGCGCAACGCACGCCGCCGCGCCGCGCGACAGGCCGCGCGCCCACGCACCACCGATGTGCCCGACGCGATGTCCAACCAGTTGAGCCGATGAGGCTGTCCATATGAGCCTGCCCCACATGAGCCTGCCCCACGTGAGCATGTCCAAATGAACC
>JAHWKC010000390.1 GCA_019348095.1 Pseudomonadota bacterium
TTCGAGTCGCCGTTCGCCGGGCATCCGTTGGTCGAGGTGAAGCCGGCGTCCCCTCCGAACACGGTCGTGTTCGTGTTGGTCAGTGCGTTCCAGGCGTTGTTGACCGCGCTCGTGGTCGAAGCGGCGTCGCAGACACGCACCTCGTAGGTGCCGGCATGCGCCTGGGCCGGCACCAGCAGCACGGCGCAGGCCAGGAGCAGCGCGACGAGGATCGGTGTGCGGTGATTGGGGCGCGCCACGCGGCGTGGGTACCCGGACGCGGGCCGTCGGTCACCAGGAGGTGGCGCGCACGCGCGCTACTCGACCGGCACGGGCGCGAGGTCGACGGCGACCACTCCAGCCTGCCGGCCCTCCTCCGCCTCCGCGAGCGCATCCTGGCCGAGGGCGACGAGCTCCGACAGGGCATCGTCGTCGAGCTCCGTGATCCACCCCTCGCCCGTCGCGCCGTGCGTGAATACGTTGGCCTGGAGGATCACCGCGACCGGGTGTTCGCGTCCGCCAAGCGCGTCCTCACCACACACGCCGATGCCATCGAACGCCTCGGTCGGTGACCGACCCGATCGAGTACCTCGACGTAGACGACCTCATCGCACTCGCCGCCGCCCTCCTCGGGGAGCCACCACCCGTCCGCGACGTCGGGCTACTGGCAGCGGCGGCTGCCCGACCGCAGGCGTCGGCCTTTGGCGACGACGCATATCCCGACCTATGGACCAAGGCGGCGGCGCTGCTGCACTCGGTCGTCAAGAACCACCCGCTCGTCGATGGCAACAAGCGGCTCGGCTGGCTCGCTTCCGCTGTGTTCCTCGACCTCAACGGGACCGACCCGACCGAGGCGCTCAACGACGACATCTACGACCTTGTCATGCACGTCGCAGCCCATCCCATCGAGGTCGACGAGCTGGCGCAGCGCCTGCGAGCAATCGTGAACACGAATGGTTGATCGGTAGAGCGGGCTACCCGACTCTGACTCGCCAGCGGCGTGCCCGTGAACGCCACGCAGGAGCGGCTGTCCGAGGATGTCGACGAACGAAGCTCCTGTGTTGTCAAGGGGCGGTGCGCAGTTGGTCGGACAAGACAGAGATGGGCCACTCGGTGAGGGCAAGCTCCTGTTAGGTCACGGCCTGCGCGGGTGGTCTTGTGGGCGGGGCCGACAGCTCGTTCGTGGAACAACCTCGACGGTGTTTGCCGGTTACGCGGGCCAGGCCCCGCCCGACCGGTGATCAGCAGGGATGCGGAAGGTGCTTGTAGACCTGGCGTGCCACGTAGCGCTTGAGGATGCGGGCGATCTCGCGCTTGACCTGCTTGATACGTCGGGGGTCATCGAGCTGGCCGGTGACGATCTGGAAGCGGAGGTTGAAGAGCTCCTCCTTGCCCTCCGCCATCTTCTGGCGGAGCTCGTCGTCCGGCAGCTCGCGGAGCTCGGCAGCGGTGTTCATTCGCCCGCCTCCTCACGCTTCACGAACTTGGTCTTGACGGGCAGCTTGTGCGACGCCTTGCGCATGGCCTCGCGGGCGAGGTCCTCGTCGACGCCGGAGAGCTCGAACATGATGCGTCCGGGCTTGACGGGCGCGACCCAGTGGTCGGGCGAGCCCTTGCCGGAGCCCATGCGGGTCTCGAGCGGCTTCCTGGTGATGGACCGGTCCGGGAAGATCGCGATGCGCACCTTGCCGCCACGCTTGACGGCACGGGTGATGGCGATACGGGCCGCCTCGATCTGACGCGCGGTGATCCAGCCGGGGGTCGTGGCCTTGAGGCCGTAGTCCCCGACGTAGATCTCGGTCTGCCCCTTGGACAGGCCCTTGAGCGGCCGTGGCCGGTGCTGCTTCCTGTACTTGACGCGCTTGGGAGCGAGCATCAGTTCCCCTCCCCTTCGTCAGTGGCGGTGCCGGCCGCGGCGTCGTCGCCTGCCGGTGGCGTCGCGAGCTCGTCGTCGGACTTCCCGATGTCATCGGCGACGGTGTCGCCGGGGGCGACCTCGTCGGCGACGGGCTTGTCGCCGGGAGCGGCGCCGCCGGTGGCGTCCGGGCCGTCGGGCGCCTGCTCGGCGTCCTGGGTGGCGCCGGTGACGTCCTCGGGCTTCATCGCACCCGACTGCGGCGGCAGCGACTGGGTCGTGGCCTGCTCGACGTCGGACTTCGGCGTCTCGCCGGCCTCGGTCACGGACGCGGGGGTCTCGTGCCCGGCACCCGCCGGCGCCTTGGGCGACGCGGGGGCGTTGGAGGTGTCGGCCGGCACGTCCTCGGACGGGACGACCGGCTGCTCGGCGACGTCGCCCTGCTTGGCCTGGGCCTGCTGGGCCTGGGTGGCGGGGTCGGTCTGGGGCTTCTTGCCGACGCCGGTGACCTTCTTGGCGACGCTCGCCGCCTTGCGGGCGGACTTGCGGCGCGGACGGTCGTCGACGGGACGGCCCTCTGCCAGCGCGCGGGCACGGTCCATCGCCCGCTGCGCCTCGGCCTCCTCGCCGGAGCCGATCTGGTCACCGGTGTAGATCCAGACCTTCACGCCGATGCGACCGAAGG
>JAHWKC010000391.1 GCA_019348095.1 Pseudomonadota bacterium
CGCGCGCTGTTCGGGGACGGCTGGGGCACCCCCGACCCCTCGTTCATCTTCGACCTCCCCGCGACGACCAACGACCGCTTCTACGGCTGGCTGGCCGACTACAACGCCGAGCGCGAGGACTGGGACGACCTCTTCCGCCTGGCGCCACGTGGGGAGCTGGGCGGAGACGAGCCGATCAGTGCCTTCGGCCGCTGGGTGCACGAGCAGACCGGCGACCGCACCCTCACCATGGCCGGCGGCACCGCGCTCAACTGCGTGGCCAACACCCGCATCCTGGCCGAGAGCCCGTTCGAGCAGGTCTGGGTGCAGCCCGCCGCCGGCGACGCCGGTGGTCAGGGTGGCGACGAGCGCCCCGGCGCTGACGGCGCCGACCGCGGCTGACACGGCCGCAGCGCGGGGACGTGCGGCCCGACGCAGCGGTGCGACGGCCAGCAGCGGCGTGAGCGCCATCCCGACGTAGCCGGCACCGGCCACCACCGCGTGGCCGACGTCCTGCGGCTGCCCGCCCTCGCGCGTCAGCGGCAGCAGCGCGACCCCGAGCGTCGCGAGTCCGGCCACGGTGACGGCGGCCTGGACCTGGCGCCTGTTGCTGTTGCTGCTCGCCCTGCTGGCGCTGTTCGCCGCGGGCGCGCTGGTCAGCCGCTGGACGGACCGCTCGGCGCTCTACAGCGGCACCCGCCAGCTGCTGCTGGGCGGCGCGGCGGCCGCGTTCACCTACGCCGTCGGCAGCGCGGTCGGGGTGGGCGTCTCCTAAGCGGGCTGCTCCAGTCGGGCGAGCCGGGGGGATCCGGCCGGCTGCAGCCGCACCTCGACGGTCACCCAGCCGCTGTCGCTGCGGACGTCCACCGATCCGCCGTAGACGTCCACCAGGCGACGCACGACGTAGAGGCCGACACCGATGCCCTCGCGGTTGCGGGTCGCGCCGCTGTCGAGCTGGGTGAACGGCTCGAACAGCCGCTCGGCGGCCGTGAGGTCGAGGACGCGACCCTCGTTGCTCACGGTCATCCAGACGCCGCGCTCGTCGCGCCCGCCGGCGACCAGCGGGACCGCGCCGACGGCGCCGTGCTGCAGCGCGTTGTCGACCAGGTTGGCGAGCACCTGGTGCAGCGCCTGCCGGTCGATGCGGGCGGTGGTCTGCGGCTCGACCACGACCGAGACGGGACCGGCGCCCGGGCGGCCGGCCGAGGCCAGCATCGCGACCTCGGCCGCCACGGCGTCCACGTCGCTGATCGCGCCCGGGTCGACGGCGGTGGCGCGTGCGGCGATGAGCATGTTCTCCAGCAGGCGGCTGAGCCGCTCCTGCTGGTCCAGGACGGCGTTCAGCAGCGCCGTGCGGCTGGCCGGGTCGAGCCGGTCGCCGCGCTTGAGCAGCGTCAGCGCCGCGCCGCGGATGCCGGTCAGCGGCGTGCGGAACTCGTGGGACACCGTGCCGATGAGGTCGGCCCGGATCCGCTCGGTCTCCGCGAGGCGCGCCTCGACGCTGCTGTCTCCCTCGCGCAGCGCGTCGCGCAGCTGCTCCTCGGTGAGCCGGGCCTGCTCGTGCGCGTGCCAGAAGACGACGAGGACGGCCGACAGCGCCAGCACGAACCCGGCGATGCCGGCGAGCATGACGATGCCGAGCGGCACCTGGAGGTACCAGGTGGCGGCACCGACGCCGACGACGATCGCCAGCAGGATGCCGGTCTTGACGATGACGTCGTCCAGCGTCATGCGCTGCGGCGTCGAGTAGATCGCGGCGACGTCCTCAGCGGTGGGGGCGGGCGTGTGGAAGCCGACGCCCTGAGAGGCGGCGCGCAGCGGCTCGCTGCGGCCGAAGACGGGGTTGTTGGACTCCATGCTGCGCATGTGGGTGTCGATCTCCTCTGCGCGGCCCACGGGCGGGGCCGTGCGCTCAGTACAACGTATGTGTCCAGCGTTCTGTGCCCGACGTGCACATCCCTGGCGCGCTGGTGCCCCCGGTGGGAGTCGAACCCACACTCCCTTGGGGGAAGAGGATTTTAAGTCCTCAGCGTCTACCGTTCCGCCACGTCCGCACGCGGCGAACGGCTTATCACTCAGCCGTGACTTCCTGAAGGTTCAGCCGCTCGCGCATTTCCTTGCCCGGCTTGAAATAAGGGACACGCTTGGCGGCGACGTCGACGGCATCGCCGGTGCGCGGATTGCGGCCCTTGCGCGCGTCGCGATCGCGGGTCGAAAAAGCACCAAAGCCGCGAAGCTCCACACGGCCGCCGCGCTGCAGCTGATCGATGATGGAGTCGAAGAAGGCGGTGACCACGCGCTCGATCTCCTTGACCGTCAGATCAGGGTGATCTTCACACAGCTTCTGCACGAGCTCGGAACGGATCAAGGTAAGTCCCCCACCAGATGATGACAAAAAGAGCAAACTAGCAGCCGCCCCCGAGCCGCTACCGCAGATTGATTGCACTAAATCGAAGTGAAATCAACACGTGACGCCCAAAGGTCGGCGCAATTGCCTCGTTTCGGCGCATGAGGAAAGAGCGGGTGCCGTGAAG
>JAHWKC010000392.1 GCA_019348095.1 Pseudomonadota bacterium
AACCAAGCCGCCACCCAGTCCGCCGCCATGGCCGCGGAGACGGTGCCGGACTATGTGCGCGAGTTCGAGCAGACCGCTGCCTACCTGCCGGCGTCGCAACTGGCGCTGCTGCGGCGCGCGTGGACCATCGGTGCCGCCGCGCATGCCGGCCAGGTCCGCAAGTCGGGCGAACCCTACATCACCCATCCGATCGCGGTCGCCAAGGTGCTGGCGGAACAGCGCCTGGACGTGGAAACGCTGATCGCGGCGATCCTGCACGACACCATCGAGGACACGCCGCTCACGCGCGACTGCCTGGCCGAGGAGTTCGGCGAAACCGTCGCCGAGCTGGTCGACGGCGTCACCAAGCTCGACAAGCTGCATTTCCGCGATCGCCAGGAAGCGGCCGCCGAGAGCTTTCGCAAGATGGTGCTGGCGATGTCGCGCGACCTGCGCGTGATCCTGATCAAGCTCGCCGACCGCCTGCACAACATGCGCACGCTCGGCGCGCAGGGGGCGGCGGCGCGCGAGCGCATCGCGCTGGAGACGCTGGAGGTGTTCGCGCCGATCGCGCAAAGGCTCGGCATGAACCTGATCAAGGCCGAGCTGCAGGACCTGGGCTTCCGCGCGTTGCATCCCTGGCGTCACGCGGTCATCGAAAAGCGCATCCGCACCCAGCCGGTGGTGCGGCGCGAGTCGCTGGTCCAGATCGAAGCCCAGCTCGCGCAGCGGCTGGCCAAGGAAAAGCTCACCCACCGCCTGATCAGCCGGGTGAAATCGCCGTGGAGCATCTACAGCAAGATGCGCGCGGAGCACAAGAACTTCACCCAGGTCATGGACGTGTTCGGCTTCCGCATCGTGGTGCGCTCGGTGGCCGACTGCTACCACGCGCTCGGCGTGGTGCACGCGGCATACAAGCCGCTGGATGCGCGCTTCCGCGATTTCATCGCCATTCCGAAGGCCAACGGCTACCAGTCGCTGCACACGGTGCTGTTCGGGCCCTACGGATCGCCGGTGGAGGTGCAGATCCGCACCGAGGAGATGGACCTGATCGCCGAGCGCGGCATCGCCGCGCACTGGTCCTACAAGGACGGCGGCGAGGGACCCAACAGCGCGCAGAGCCGCGCCCACAGCTGGATCACCGGGCTGGTGGAATCGCAGCATGCGACCGGGTCGTCGCTGGAGTTCCTCGAAAACGTCAAGGTCGACCTGTTCCCCGACGAGGTCTACCTGTTCACGCCGCAGGGCGACATCCTCTCGCTGCCGCGCAATTCCACCGCGCTGGATTTCGCCTATGCCGTGCACACCGACGTCGGCAACCAGGCGGTCGCAGCGCGCGTCGACGGCAAGCTGGTGCCGCTGCGCACCAAGCTCGCCAGTGGTCAGCGGGTGGAGGTGATCACCGCCAAGTCGTCCACCCCGAAGCCGCAATGGCTGGAGTTCGTGGTGTCCGGCAAGGCCCGCACCTCGATCCGCCAGCAGCTCAAGCACCTGGTGCACGAGGACGCGGTGCAACTCGGCCACCGCATGCTCGATCGCGCGCTGGAGGGCCTGCAGACTTCGCTCGACCGGATCCTGACCGCGCGGCTGGATGCCTACCTGCACGAGCATCACTACCCGCGGCTGGAAGCATTGCTGGCCGACATCGCGCTGGGCAACCGCATGCCCAGCCAGGTCGCGCTGACGCTGGCCCGGGAAGCCCCGGGCAAGTCGGAGCTGAACGCGCCGCATCGCCCGGCCCTGCCCGAGGACCGCATCCTGATCACCGGCGCGGAGCGCGGCGTCATCAGCTTCGCCAACTGCTGCCTGCCAATCCCCGGCGACGACATCATGGGTTACCACACCGCCGGCAAGGGGCTGGTCGTGCATCGCCTGGATTGCCCCAACGTCGCCGAATACCGCAAGTCACCGGACCGCTGGGTATCGATCGGCTGGGATCGCCAGGTCTCCGGCGACTTTGGCGCGGCGCTGAAGATCGAGGTCGACAACCGCCCCGGCTCGCTGGCGCAGGTCGCCGCGGCGATCGCGGAGGCCGAGTCCAACATCGACCGGGTCGAATACATCGATCGCGATCCCAATATGGCGGTGCTGCGTTTTGCGATCGAGGTCGCCGACCGCCGCCATCTGGCCGCCGGCTGTGGACGTGGATGTACAGGTTGTCGCCGCGCGGGCGGTCGGTGATCACCACCGGCACGTCCAGCTCGCCGCGGCGCGAGATCAGCCGCACCGTGCCCCCTTCGCGCACCCCGCGCCGCTCGGCCAGATCCGGAGTGATCTCCACGAACGACATCGGCAGCTGGCTGTTAATGCGCCAGCCCTGGCCGGTGAGGTTGCCCTCGTGGAAGTGCTCCAGCATGCGGCCGTTGTTGAGATGGAGGTCGTACTCGTCGTCCACCTTCTCTCCCGGCTCGCGCCACTCCACCGGATGCAGCCGGGCCTTGCCGTCCTCGAAGGGAAATTGCATGTCGCGGTAGAGCAGGGGGCTGTCGGTGCCGTCCGCGGCCACCGGCCACAGCAGCGAGTTCCAGCCCTG
>JAHWKC010000393.1 GCA_019348095.1 Pseudomonadota bacterium
CGTTGAACACCGCCCAGAACTTGCCAAGCGTCTTGACCGCATCGAAGAACTGCTGGGTGTCGACGGGTTTCACCACAAATGCATTCACGCCCAGGTCCCAGCTGCGGGCGAGGTCGGCTTCCTCGCGCGAGGACGACAGGATCACCACCGGCATGCGCCGCAGGTTCTCGTCCGAGCGCAGCAGCTGCAGCACCTGCAGTCCGTCCATGCGCGGCATCTTGATGTCCAGCAGCAGCACGGCTGGATTGACCGGTTCGCGGCCGGCGAACGCGCCGCGGCACAGCAGGTAATCCATCGCCTCCACGCCGTCCTCCACGTGCACGATCGGGTTCACCAGCTGCGCCTCGCGGAGCGCGTCGATCGCCAGTTCGGCGTCTGCGGCGCTGTCTTCGGCCAGCAGGATCGTGCGGATCGGATTCATGCAATGGCCTCTAGAGGTCGGTCGGTGCTGGCGGGAAGGCTGAAGTGGAACGTCGCGCCAAGGCCGGTCTCGGCCTCGGCCCAGATATGGCCGCGGTGGCGCGCGAGGACGCGGCGCACGCTGGCCAGGCCGATGCCGGTGCCTGCGTACTCGCTGGCCCTGTGCAGGCGCTGGAACACGCCGAACAGTTTGCCCGCATACGCCATGTCGAAGCCGGCGCCATTATCGCCCACGCTGAAGCGATGGCTGCCATCGGGCTCGTAATGGTGCTGGATCGTGATGATGGACCGCTTCGTGCGCGCGCTGTACTTGACCGCGTTGTCGAGCAGGTTCTGCCACACCTGGCGCATCATGTTGTCGTCGGCGACCAGCACCGGCAGCGGCCCCACGCGCCATTCGATCTCGCGGTCGGGCGCATCGCTCATCGCGTTGGCGTCGATCATCGCCCGCGTCTCGGCCACCATCGACTGCATGTCCAGGGTCTGCAGCCGCAACGCGCTGCGACCCAGTCGCGAGTACACCAGCAGGTCGTCGATCAGCGAGGACATCCGCCGCGCCGAACTGCCGATCACGTCGAGGTAGTGCACGCTTTTCTCATCGGCGCTGTCGCCAAGCTGGCGGCCGAGTTTTTCCGCGAATCCGGCGATGTGCCGCAGCGGCGAGCGCAGGTCGTGCGACACCGAGTAGCTGAAAGCCTCCAACTCGCGGTTGACCTCCGACACCAGCTCGATCTTGCCTTCCAGTTGCCGATTCAGTTCGTTGACGTGCTGCTCGGTGGCTTTCTGCGCGGTGATGTCGCTGGCGGTGATCAGCACCACACTGTCGTCGCGGCCCGGCAGCGTCATGCGGCGCGCGTTGATCAGCACGATGCGCTCGATGCCGTCGGTAGATCGCTGCAACTGCTCAAAATCCCACAGCTCCCGTCCGTGCACCAGTACGTCGCTGAGCCGCTGCAGCGCGCCGGGATCGGACCACGCATCGTCGCCGATTGCCGACAGCGCGGTGCCGTGGATGTCGTGGCCAACCCGGTACTGTTCCGAAAACGCGGTGTTGTGCATCACCACGTTGAGCGCCTGGTCGACCAATACGATCGGCTCGCGCACGGTCTGCAGCACGGCCTGGGCGCGCGCGCTGGCGCGTTGCGATTCGCGTTCGGCCTCGATCCGCCGTGAGACCTGGCGACGCGAGAAATACAGCATCAGCCCAAGCAGCAGCAACTGCGCGAACATCGCCCCCCAGGTCAGCGTCGAAGCCTGCACGCCGAGCCGGCGCGATTCGTCCATGCGCTGCGACAGCAGCGCGCGCTCGGCGGCGATGATGTCGGCCGACAGGTCGCGCACCGGAATCTGACTGACCAGCGCCAGTCCCGCGGCGCGCTGGACCTCGGCGTCGGCGGCGATGATCCGGTTGCTCAGTTCGCGGCGGGTTTCCAGCCGCGCCTGCAGCGCGCCCACGCGCATCTGCTGCTCCGGGTTGTCGCGCGTCAGCCGGGCGATCTCCGCCAGCGCCGGCTCCAGCGCCGCGTTGCTCTGGGCGATGCGCGCACGCACCCGCGGGGTGTCGATGCCGGCTGCAATCGCCAGCGCCGCCGCCTCGATGTTGCGTACTTCGTAGCTCAGCGCGTGCACCGACTTCTCGACCGCCAGCGCCTGGCTGACCAGGTACGCGGCCTCCACGCTGCGTTCGGTCGCCACCCGCAGCACCAGGAACGGTGCGACCACGATCGCGGCGATCGCCAGCATCAGCGCCGCCAGGCGCCGGGGTGCAATGAAGTTGAAATCGGGAGTCGTGGACTGCATCGGAATCCGCCTGCCGCCGGAATTGGCGCGCGGTGAACGCGGGACGCGTCCGCGCCCTGCTCGCCCCCGAACGGCCGATGATCCTCGCTGTACCGCGCCCGAGCAAGCACGCAACTTAACTGTGACCCGCCCCGTTCATTCCGCGTTGCGCGCGGCCACCTCGCCCCACACGAACGCACGGGCACGCCCCCGGCAGCCCTGAGAACCGCCCCCCGGCCGCTGCTAGACTTGGCCGTCAGATCCGACCCCCAGACACGAGGCGCGGCCACGGGGCCGCGAGACACATG
>JAHWKC010000394.1 GCA_019348095.1 Pseudomonadota bacterium
CGGCGGGTCGGTGGCATGACCCGGAGGATAGGCCCGGCCTACGCTCGCCGCCGACCCGGGAAGGCGGTCCGCTGGGCAACGACGACGCGACACACGCCGACCGGGCGGCGGCCACCCCTGGCCGCGCCGGCCGGCGTCGGCGCCGCCTCGTGCGGGTGATCGCGTGGGCGGTCTCCCTCCTGGTGCTGTTCGCGATCCTGTCCACGGTCCGCGACCGTGCCCGCGACCTCGAAGCGACCACGCTTCCCGCGCTCGGTCCGGTCGTGGTGGCCAGCCTCCTCTACGTCGTCGCGAACTCGATCCTCGCCGAGGCCTGGCGGCGCATGGTGGTGCTGCACGGGGGGCGGCTGCGGCGCTCGCGCGGGGCGTGGGTGTGGTCGGCATCGCAGCTGTCGCGCTACGGCTTCTCCTTCGCACAGGCGCCGAGCCGTGTCGCGCTGGCCGCGCTGCACGTATCGGCCAACGATCGCGACGCGATGATGCTGGTGATGCCGGCCGATCATCTGATCGAGGACGAAGCGGCGTTCCGCGACGCGGTCGGTAGCGCGCTGGTGCTCGCAGCTCAGGACTGGCTGGTCGCGTTCGGGATCCAGCCCGACTATGCCGAGACCGGCTATGGCTACATCCTGCGCGGCGAACCGCTGCTGCCAGGCGGCGGTCAAGGTGAGGGCGGATCGGCCCTCGGCGGCTATCGGATCGAGCGCTTCGTGGAGAAGCCCGACGCCGCCACCGCCGCGCGCTACCTGGCCGACAGCGGGCGCTTCGACGGGATCGTCTGCCTCGGCGCGGTGATCCGCGGCGAGACCGACCACTACGACTGGGTGTGCGCCGAGGCGGCACGCGGGATCGCCGACGTCTCGCGCAACACCGGCGTGCCGTGCGGATTCGGCGTCCTCACCGTCGACACCTACGAGCAGGCGCTCGCCCGCTCGGGCGAGGGCAAGCGCGACTCCGGCGCGCACGCGGCCGAGGTCGAACAGGATCTCGCGCTCGTCGGCGCGCCTCAACAGGCTCTGGATCCAGCCCACGCAGGCCAGCCGCTCACCCTCGGTCACCGGCTGCACGCGATGCAGCGCGCCCGTCGGGTAGAGCACCAGCGCGCCGGCGGGCGGCTTCATCTCGCGCTCGCCGTCCAGCCCGTCGATCACCAGCGCGCCGCCTTCATAGCTCCGGGGATCGGACAGGAAGAGGGTGAACGACAGGTCGGTGCGGAGGCGACCCCCGTCCTCGGCGGCCATCACCGCCTGCCGGGTGTGCTCGGGGATCTCCTCGAGCCCGACGATCTGCTGGTTGGTCTCGGCCGAGAGCGTGCCGACCTCCTCGCCCGAGGCGTCGTAGACCGTCGAGGCGATCGCCGCGATGTCGTCCGGCAGCGGGACCGCCGAGAACACCAGGTAGAACAGCAGCAGGCCCACCGCCGCCAGCGCGATGGCGGGGAAGACCAGCAGCGCTACCCACCAGCGCTTCCACCAGGGACGCTTCGCCCCAGCGGCGGTCGAGCCCTTCGCGGAGCGAGCAGCCATCTTCCAACACCTCGGACGGTCGGGGTCCGCGCTGGGAACCCCAGGTGGACCGGCGAACGGTACCGAAGCCGGACGCCCGCTCCGTGCGAGCGGGCGTCGGCAGGTCGCGGCGGGCGGGTTAGAAGGCGGTCTCGGGGACGTTCATCAGCCAGCCGTCCTCGGCTTCGGCCTGGCGCCGGCGCAGGGCCGTCTTCGGCAGGGCCGTGCGGGCGAACCAGCGGGCGGAGGCCACCTTGCCGGTGTAGAAGTCGGCGTCGTCGCCGGTGGCGTCGTCGACCGCGGTGGCGGCGACCTCGGCCTGGCGCAGCAGCAGCCAGCCGATGGTCAGCTCCGACAGCGACTCGCGCGTCACGATGCTGCGGCCGCCGTGCAGGAGCCGCAGCTCGCCCCACTCGGCGTCGAGCACCTCGACGTCGCCTCCGCGGATCGCACGCTCGGCTCGGTCCTGAAGTACAGCGAGGACCAGGAGGTCGTCCGCGCGGCCGGCCTGGAGCAGCTCATCGAGGAGCAGTAGTGGCTGGGAAGTCCAACGGGTCAGACCCCGTTCCCGAGTTCAAGGTCGTCGACTTCGACGTCGACCTGCCGGGGCTCGCGAGCGCCTTCAGCCAGCGGCTGCACGAGGCGGGGGTGCCGGTGACGCCGTCTCAGACCGAGCAGTACACGCACGCGCTCAAGCTCACCAAACCGGTGTCGCGGCGCCGCCTGTACTGCACAACGCGCGCGATCTTCGTCACCGGCTTTCAGCAGGTGCCGGCGTTCGACCGCGTCTTCGGCCAGGTCTTCGGGGGTCGCAAGAAGGCGATCAACCCCGACGACTTCGACGTCGAGCTCGAGGACGAGGCGGTCGAGCAGGTCGACAGCGAGATGCCCGAGGACATGGACGACCAGACCATCATGGAGCGCGAGGGCGGCCAGGACGCCATGCAGATGAACGCCGGCGAGGGCGACAGCGAGGACGACGAGGACACCGAGGAGGAGA
>JAHWKC010000395.1 GCA_019348095.1 Pseudomonadota bacterium
GATGACCTGGACCAGATTCCCACGACGCAGATGGGACGAATCCACAACGACCCAACCGATCCAATGCCGGTGTGGCATGCCGGGGCGCAGTTCACGCACCTGGACCAGGCGTTCGCTTCCGAGTGGCTGGCGCGATATGGCGCGGGGACGTTGAACCCGTTCGCCCTGGCGGAGATACGCCATGGCGGCGGGGCACTACGGACCGATGTGAGCGAAGGATCGGCGGCAACCGGCCGATCGGGCGCCGCTGGTTGCGCCCCGGCACCCTCGCCGGTGGCCGGCTGCGGCACCGGAAGGCTCGCCTCGCGCCATTGCTGGACCTGGCTGCGCACCAGCGCCAGCGCTTCGGCGGCGCCGACGTCGCCGACTTCCGCGGCCGCCGGAATGCGCAGCACCGCGCCGGCCTTGAGCAGGTTGATGTTGCCGTCGATGAATGCCTGCGGGTTGCTCCGCAGCAACGCGATCATCGCCTGGTCCAGGCTGTAGCCGCCGCGCTCGAGTTGTTCGGCGATGCCCGACAGGGTGTCGCCGCGCTGGACCGCGTATGCGCCGGACAGGCCGCCCGCACCATCGGCTGCGGGCGCGGGCGGCGCCATCGCGGGCATGGTTGCAGGCGACGGGACCGACGCTACGGCGTCCTCGCTCACGGCCGCCGGTGCCGGCGCGTCCGCGGCGGACGCCGGTGCTGGCGGCCGGGCAGCGCTCGCAGCCTCCGCTGGCCTTGGCCGCACGATCGTATCGGGAGGCGCCGCCACCGGCGCCTGGATCGGCGGTTGCACCGGCGCGGAGACGGTGCGCGGCGCATCCAGCAGCGCTGAATACTCGCGCACCAGCCGGCCCTGGCCCCAGTCGACCTCGACCAGGAACGTCAGCAGCGGCTGTTGAACCGGCTGGGCCGTGGTGACCCGGACCACCGGATTGCCGGCGTCGTCGAGCGCGACCCTGAACTGCAGGTTCGACACCAGACCCCGTGGCGGCTCCAGCCCGATCCGCGCAAAGGTCTCCGGCGACGCCAGGCGCGCCTGCAAGCGCTCCAGCTCGGCCGGGTCGCTCGAAATGATCGGAATCTCGGCCAACAGCGGCTGGTCGAGCCGCGATTTGACCTGGATCTGGCCCAGCCCCAGGGCCGCCGCCGTACTGCTGGCCAAGGCCAGCGCCGCGGCCAGCGTGAGCTTGACCGATGGATGTCGTGCAAGTGGCTTCACGGTCGATTCCATCCCAGTCCCCAGCAGCGACTCTAGCCGGCGCCGCCTGCAACGCGCAATGCGCGCGGCCGGATGATGGGTGACGCCGAGCGCCGCTGGCCGCACCACCGGCGCAAGCCGTCGCACCACGGCTTCGCCCGGCCGGGTGGGAGCGGCTTCAGCCGCGAACCGAAATCGGGTGCCCGCGCGGTACCCCGATCGCGGCTAAAGCCGCTCCTACGACAGCGGTCAATCCTCGGCGATCACCAGTTCGGCCAGTTGCACCGCGTTGAGCGCCGCGCCCTTGCGGATGTTGTCCGACACCACCCACAGCGACAGACCGCGTGGATGCGAGATGTCCTCGCGGATGCGGCCGACATAGACCGGGTCGCGGCCGGAGGCGTGCGTGACCGGCGTCGGGTAGCCGCCATCGGCGTGCTCGTCTACCACCTCCACCCCCGGTGCCTGCTCCAGCAGCGCGCGCGCCTGCGCCGCGCCGATCTTCTCGCGCGACTCCAGGTGCACCGCCTCGGAATGCCCAAAGAACACCGGCACCCGCACCACCGTCGCGTTCACCCCGATGGCGTCGTCGCCAAGGATCTTGCGCGTCTCCCAGACCAGCTTCATCTCCTCGCTGGTGTAGCCGTTGTCGGTGAACTCGCCGCCGTGCGGGATCACGTTGAACGCGATCTGCACCGGATACACCTCGGGCTTGGCTTCCTGGAAGCTCAGCATGCCGGCGGTCTGGCGGCCCAGTTCCTCCAGCGCGCGGCGGCCGGTGCCGGAGACCGACTGGTAGGTCGCGACGTTGATGCGCTCGATGCCGGCCTGGCGGTGGATCGGCGCCAGCGCGACCAGCATCTGCATGGTCGAGCAGTTGGGATTGGCAATGATCCCGCGCGGGCGGTTGCGCAGGGCCTCGGGGTTCACTTCCGCCACCACCAGCGGGACGTCGTCGTCGTAGCGGAAGGCCGAGGAGTTGTCGATCACCACCGCGCCGGCGGCGGCGAACTTCGGCGCGTACTGCTTCGACACCGAGCCGCCAGCCGAGAACAGCGCAATATCGATGCCGGCCGGGTCGAACGTGGCGAGGTCCTGCACCACCAGTTGCCGCGCGCCGAACTCGACCTTGCCACCGGCCGAGCGCTCGCTCGCCAGCACGTGCAACTGGCCGATCGGAAACTGCCGCTCGGCGAGGATCTTCAGCAGGGCCTCGCCGACCGCGCCGGTGGCGCCGACGATGGCTACGTTTACGGTCTTGCTCATGGGTTGGATTGTCCCGGTTGGCTGCACGAAAGCTTCTGAC
>JAHWKC010000396.1 GCA_019348095.1 Pseudomonadota bacterium
GAGCCCGAGCGGCCCGCCCTGGAGCCGGCCACCGCCGCCCAAGCCGAGGACAGCCGCATCGCCGCCGCATTGTCCGGGCCCGACCGCGGCTGGGCGCTACTGAGCTTCTTCGGCTTCGGCCTGCTGCTTGCCTTCACCCCGTGCGTGCTGCCGATGATCCCGATCCTGTCGGGACTGATCGCCGGGGCCTCGGCCAGGCAAGGCCCCGGACGGGGGCTGGGCACCGGCCGCGCGGCGGCGCTGTCGCTGGTGTACGTGCTGGCCAATGCGCTGGTGTTCACCGTCGCCGGCATGGTCGCCGGGCTGGTCGGTGCCAACTTGCAGATCGCGTTTCAGACCCCGTGGGTGATCGTCGCCTTCGCGCTGCTGTTCGTCGCGCTGGCGCTGCGCGCCGTCGAGTTCGTGGCCCTGTGGAAGCTGATGAGCGAGGTCCAGCCGCCGGCGGGGATCGCCGCGTTGCGCCGGACGGTCCGCGAGGTGCCGGCGGTCATCGGGACCGCCCGTCGCCTGATCGGCGGCAGCCGCGTGCTCCTCGCCCTCCTCGCCGTGGTGGGCGGCTGCTGCGGCGTCGACGTTGGCGGAGAACAACTCGACCGCGATGCCGACCGAGAGCGCAAGTGCGGCCGCGATCGCCACGATGCCGATCTCGGCGCCCTTCTTGGGCAGCAGCTTGCCGAATGCGGCGATCAGCCCTGCCGCCGTGAACGGCAGGAGCGGGATGAGCCAAGCGTAGTCAGACAACTATTCGCCCTCGCCTAGTACTTCATGAGGTCGGCCTCGTCGATGTTGACCGACGCGCGGTTGCGGTACAGCAGCAGGATGATCGCCAGCCCGACCCCGACTTCGGCGGCGCCGACGGCGATCACGAACAGCGCGATCACCACCAGCCATACCAGCAGGCTGCGCCAGACCAGGCTCATCGCATCGCGCAACTCCGGAAAGCCGGAAGCCGAATCGCCGTCGGCGGCCACTGCGGGCAAGCCGGCTGCGTCGGACCAGCGTGCACCTGCTCCGGCTGCGCTTGGCACGTCTTCGGCGCCATCGTCGGCGGCGTCCTCGGCCATTTCGCTGCGCACGCTGGCGCGCGCGGCCGCATCGAGGAAGTTCTGGTTCAGACGCAGCGATGCGCCCCCGCCATCGCGCCAGGCGCCGAGCACGGCATCGAAGTTGCCGACCAGCCCGAGCACCAGGGTCATCAGCTGCGCCACCGGCCATTCCAGAATCGCCAGCAGCGTGTTCGCGCCGCCCGCGGTCTCGCCCGGCAACTCGCGCGCCGCAGCGCCTGCGGCCGACAGCGCGGCCAGCCGGTACAGCAATGCACCGAACGGCCCCAGCACGAGGAACCAGAACAGCACGCCGAACCAGCGCCGCAGGGCGCTGCGGAAGACCGCCTCGACCAGCGTGCCGCCGTCGAGCCTGGGCGCCTGGCCTTCGGCGAACAACGCCGCGGCGGCCTCGCGGCGCGATGCCAGATCGCTCGCCTCGTTGATCGCCTCGACATCCAGGTCGAGGTCGCGCGGGCCCCACGCGTAGAACAGCACCACGATCCCGAACAACAGGCTGACCAGGCCGAACAGCGGCCCGTCCAGGGCGAGCTGGAACAAACCGACCACCAGCAACGGCGGCACCAGCGCCAGCGCGATGCCCCAGCGCCCGCGCCAGAAGCCGCCTTCGGGGAAACGCGCGTCCAGCCAGCGCAACCAGTCGCCATACCAGCCGAACTGGCGCACCGAAGCGGCCAGCGACGGCGCCAGATGGCCGAGCAGGAGTGCAACGACGGTGGCGATCAGCGTGACAGCCATGGCTTCCCTTTCAGCGTCCGATGGATGCGTCCGATTCTAACGGGTCTGCTCTAACGGGTCCGCTCTAGCCGGTCCGCTCTCGCGGGTCGCTCTAGCCCTGCCCGCTCTAGCCGGTCCGTTCAACTCGTCGTCCGACCTGCCGGCGCATCGCGCCGCTAGGGTGCGCCTGCGGCAGCCTCGGCACGACCGGGCTGGGCCAGCCATTGCTCGATCAGCCAGCGCGCGATCGAGATGCGCGCCGACAGCAACGGGCCGCCATCGTCATCACCGCACTCGGCATGTTCGCGTGCTTGCGCTGCACGCAGTTCATCGACGCTGAACCAGCGCGCCTCCTCGAGCTCGTCGCCCAGCGAAAGGGCTGGGACGCCACGTTCGGGCACCTCGCGTTCCTCGTGCGAACGCTCGGCCTGTGGCGGGACCTGCAGTTCGCCACGTTTGGCCAGTACTGCGGGGAACGGCTGGGGATGGGTCAGCGAACCGTGGAACAGCGCATCGCGCTGGAGCGGAAGCTTCACAGCCTCCCGGCTTTGCGGAGGGCGTTCCAGGAAGGCGCCATCTCCTACGAGCAGGCCCGCACCGTGGCCAGCGTCGCAAACGAGCGAACGGAGTTGCAGTGGTTGGAGCAGGCCCAAAGGCTCACGTGCATCCAGCTTCGGCGCGCCGCGGCGCCCGTCGAAGAAGCG
>JAHWKC010000397.1 GCA_019348095.1 Pseudomonadota bacterium
GGCAAGCCCGAGTGGCGGCGCGCCGCCTCCAGCAACGCGGCGTGGTTGCGGTACCGCGCCTCCACCAGCTTGTGGATCAGCAACGGGCCACCCGGCAGCCGCTTCTGGGCCAGCGCCTGCGGATCCCCGGCAACGTCGTCCAGCTTCATCAGCAGATGCGGCATGAGGTTGTGCTCGTGCAGATCGGCCACCTGGCCGAGCACCTGGGCCAGCCAGCGCGCGCCGATGACGGGAGACTCCAGCGCAAATGGCGCAGGACTGCCGCTGGCGAGCCATTCCAGCAGCATGTCGCGCGGGTCGCGGAGCGCGATCATCAGTTGCGCTTCGGGCAGATGCGGTCGCAGGGCCAGCAGCAGGGCGTTGTCCCACCACAGCAGCCAGTCGATGATGTTGCCGCCCTTGACCTGGCGGGGCTCAAGCGCGTCGCGCCAGCCAGACACGACCTCGGCGGGCGGCAGGCTGCCGTCGATCAGCGCCTGGGGTGTTCCATAGCGCTGAAGCGGGTCCCGGGGCGGGTTGGGCCCGAACCGGTCGGCGCGCAGCGGCAACCTGGAGTTCTCCATCGCCGCCGCGACGCGTTCTACCAGCGATCCCGGCGCGCCCCACAGCAGCACCACGCTCGCCGCCGCCTCCGGCAGCGGCGCCTGCTCCGGCCATTGATCGATCGGTTCGGACGATTCGGGCAGTGGCAGACGCTGGGAGACGACCTCGGCGTGCAACTCCGCCCAGGTGGCCACGGCGGCTTCGGCCTGTCCGGCGGTGCCGAGCGTGCGGCCGATCAACTGGCGCAGGCTGCGTTTGGCCCCTGCATCTTGCGCGCGCGCTAGCAGGTCCTGCAGCCGCGCCAGCGCGGCATCGATGTCGCGCTGGGCCAGTCCATCGACCACTCTCAGCTCGGCCCGGGTGTGTCCGGGTTCCAGCTCGGTGATCGCCAGGGCAATGGCTTCGGCCTGCGCGGGTTCGCCGGCGGCGTCGAGCATCGCCCGCAAGGCCTCGTGCGCGGGTACCGACTTCGGCATCGCCTCGTGCCAACGCTTTGCGACCTCCAGCGCCCCGGCACCGCCAGCGGGTCGTTCGATCGACAGCCGCGCCAGCCACAGATCAGGCACCTGCGGGTGTTCGGCCAGCATCGCCTCGAGCGTGCGCCGGGCGTCGGCCTCGTCGTCGAGCCGCCGCCAGGCTTCCAGCATCGCGGCGAGCGTCTGGCGATCGCCCGGTGCGGCCGCGGCAACGCCGCGCAATCGCGACAGCGCGGCTTCGGGGCGGCCGGCGCCCAGCTCCAGCATCCCCACCATGCGCTGCAGGGCCGGAGTGTCGGTGTGTTCCAGCACTTTCGCCAGTTCGTCGGCGGCCTCGCCGTGGCGTCCCTGCCTGCGCAGCACGTCGGCGAGCAGCATCCGCAGCGGCTGCGATTCCGGGTCGGTCTCGAGCATGCTGCGGAACGCCTGCTCGGCGAAGGCGAAGTGGCCTTTGGCGAGGTAGGCGAAGCCCAGTGCGTGCTTCAGCTGGGGCTCGTCCGGCGCGCGTCCCGACGCTTCGGTGAGGATGGCCAGGGCGCGGTCGGCATCGCCGCGGCGCAGGGCCAGCATGCCCTCGATGGCGGCGATCTGCGGGTGGCCCGGCGCGATGCGCGCCGCGCTGCGGGCGAGCCGGTCGGCCTCGTCGAGATCCCCGCGCCCGAGCGCCAGCTGCGCCTGCAGGATATAGGCCGGGAACTGGTTGGGGTCCAGTCCGACCGTGCGCGCGAGCGCTGCCTGGGCATCGTCCAGCTGGCGTTCCTGGAGCAACAGGCCCGCGCGCGCGAGGTGCAGATTGGCGTTGTCGGGAGTCAGGCCGATGGCTTGGTCGATCGCGGCCAGCGCGCCAGCGGTGTCCCCCGACAGGCGCAGCGACATCGCCAGCAGGCGGTGCGCGTCCGGGTCCTGCGGCTGCTCGGCGACCGCGGCGCGGGACGCATCCAGCGCCTCCTGGGCGGCACCACGGCGCAAGGCGTCGATGATCGTCTCGTACATGAAGGTAACCCGGGTGGCGAACGAACCGCCGATTGTACCGGTGGCGTCGCCGCTGCCGCCGCCAGGTCGCAACGGCTGCGACGCGCATCGCTACACTGGGGCGATGATCGACACCCCGCTATTGCTCATGGCCGTGCTGGCCGCGTTACTGATCGCCATCGCGCTGCTCGTCGTACTGCTGCGGCGAAGCCCGGAAGCGGTGCTGGAAAGCCATCGCACCCGCCTGGAACACGCGCTGCGCGAGGAGCAGCGCGAGGGGCGGCTTGAACTTCGCCAGCAGCTCGACAGCCTTGCCTCGCAGCAGGAGCAGCGGATCGAAGGCTTTGGCGCGCGTCTGGCGGAGCTCACCGTGCGCACCGACCAGCGTCTGGACGTGCTGCGTGCTGCGCTCGGCGAGGACGCGCGCAAGGGCCGGGCCGAACACGCCGAGTCTCTGCGCACATTCACCAGCACC
>JAHWKC010000398.1 GCA_019348095.1 Pseudomonadota bacterium
CGAAGAGCGATTAACCGCGCGGCTTGCGGGCCGGCGCCGTTTCGAGCTGCTGGACGCGGCCTTCAAGCTGATCGAGCCGCTGGTTCGCCTGCTGCGCAGACTGGTTGGCGGATTCGGCGCTCTGGGCTGCGCTCTGCACGCGCGTATCGATCTGATCGAGGCGCGTGTTGACCGCTGCGAACTCGTCGCCATAGGTGGCGCATGCAGACAGGCCGAGGGTGGCGGCGAGCGCCAGGCTTGTTGCGAGATGTTGTTTGGTCAAAAACATTTGAATGCTCCTTTCCTTTGGGGGTGGCCGGAATATAGTGGCCTTTTCACCACGTTCATTTTTTACCGTACAGCTGAGGTTGGACTACGTAGATGAGCGTGAAGGTGTCGCTGTGCGTGAGCACCGCAGCTTGATTTCTCTGCCTCGGCGAAACATCGCAGTGCCAACAACTGCTTCAACGTCATGCGCAGAAAAAATCGGGCCAGAAAGAAACGGGTCAGGTTCATTTAAGCGAGGAAGGCAGCCGTCCTCTGCGTCGTACGCTTGCGGCACGCTGCGTCAGTGCCTCAACCTGCGCGCGAAACCGTTCGCTACCACGCGCCCGCTGCTGCTGGGTGTGCGCCCGTAGCGCACCGGTGTCTTCTTGCGGTCACGAATGGGCGAGCAGCGCTCGGTACGTCGTTTGGCGTTACAACAGTGAAGCGCCCAGCGCGAGTAGCAGGGGTGTGGGGCGATGCGTGCCTCGTGAGCGCCGTACCCGTTGCTCTGACCCTTGTTTCTGCCTGCACTTCGAAGCCGGCAAAATAAGCAGCGATCGAAGCCGACATTTTTCGCGTACCACGCAGTCTAAGGCTGCCGTAGCCCGCATCCGGCTATTAATGCCCGTCGCGCTTGAAGCGGCCGGCTGCGACGTCGCCAAGCAGGCGCTCCAACTCGTCGGCCGCTAGCGGCTTGACCAGGTGACGAAAAACAGGGGTCAGAATGCACTTTCACAACGTATCCGGCGCTGGCTTGCGCGGACGACCGATCTTCGCGGGCCCCGCACGGCGTTGGAGTTGCTCCTCGATCATCGCCCTGAAGCGATCCGTGCCCAGGGCGTGCTGGCGCTGCAGGCGCAGGCGGATACGTTCCAGTTCATCGGGTGCCACGGCGCTCGCCAAGAACGGGGTCAGGTTCACTTACTCAAGTTCAATGCGCGTGTGGGGCGGCCGATGTGCCGGCCGTACCCCGGCGAAGCGGTCCGTCTTGGCTTGGACCATCGCCTGGAAGGTGTTGCGTCCGTACGCGCGCTGTTGCTGCAGGTACGCGCGGATGGCGGCGAGGTCCCCGTCGTTGATGGTTTCGGCGAGGAGGTTACGGTAAGCGTCGCCGCGTTCCTTGTCGGTGGCGCCCAGCGCGCCCTGGGTGGGGTGCAGAGTCAGCAGCGGGTCATCGCGCAGGCCGCACAGCGCTGCGCAGCTGGACCAGGGGAAGGCGACGGGATCGTCGGTCATGCGGGCGCGCACGGGATTTAGGTCGATGTAGCGCACGCAGCGCAGCAGGTAGTCGGCGCTGTCGACGAGGCAGGATTTGTAGCGGCCTTCCCAGAGGGTGCCGGTGCGGCGGTGGCGGGCATTGAACTGACCGACGTACTGGCGGCCCAACTTCTGCATCAGTCGCCCGGTCGCGCCGGCCTCGGGCGGGGTGACCAGCAGGTGGACGTGGTTGTCCATCAGTACGTAGGCGTGCAGCCGGCAGTCTGTGGCGAGCAGCGCCTCACGCAACAGGTGACGGTAGCGGGCGCGATCGGCGTCGTCGAGGAAGCAGGGGAGACGGTTGTTGCCGCGCTGCACGATGTGCTGCGGGATGCCGGGTAGGTCGAGACGCGGTTGGCGAGCCATTCGCGCAGCTTCGGCGATCAGGCGGCGCCGCGGAACGGGCGGTGGTCTGCAAACTTTGTCAGAAATGGCCGGGCTCGCAGGTCAGAAGTGCGAAGTGAACCCGACCCCGTTAAGGTCCGCCGCGTTAGTCTTGCGTCCTTCCGAAAGCAGGGTTGTGAAGGGATGAGAGCCACCGTAGTCGGTCTTGTGACGCCGCATCTGTTGCGCGTCGTCGACCTCGCCAATGAAGCCGAAAAGGGCGTCAACGTGGATTGGCATCTGCGCGATGCCGTGGCCAGGTCGGTGGGCGAGCTGGGCAATCAGCACAACGCGCCGGTGTTGGTGGCGGCATATGTCGATGGGCTGGAGAGCGCTGCAGCTCAGACCCCGAAAGCCCGTGTGGCGCACGTGCGCGTGTTGCAGGCCGCGGCTGACGCAGCGCGCCGTCTCAGGCGCGATTGAATGGTAGAACAGGGGTCGTAGAGCAGGGGTCGGAGTCGACTTTTTACCCTGAACCACGACGGCGCGAACTCACCCGCAAGGCCGACGCGGCGATGAAGGTGATCGAGGACTCGACGCCGGATGTGAGGGATTCCATCGCGGGT
>JAHWKC010000399.1 GCA_019348095.1 Pseudomonadota bacterium
GGGGCGTGGTGCAGCATGTCGACCAGAATGTTGACGCGGCGGTGCAGGGCGACCACTTCGGGCAGGTGCCTGCGGATGCGCAGCCCGTCGATCACTCCGTGGCGCAGCGGCCGATCATCCGGTTCGCGGCCCAGCGCCGGCACCGGCATCCGCTGCCGGTGCGCCAGCACCTGCGCGAGCAGGTCGGCGCAGCGGTGCGCGGGCAGGAAGTCCGGCTTGATCCAGCAGCCGGCGGTGTCAAGGCTGGTTCGCTCCACGGTGGGCTCCGCTGGGGGCAGCACGAGCGTGGCAGGGCAGCCGTGAGGGTTTTCGCAAGACCGCCCGGCGTGAGGGCGCGGCTGGGCTCCCTCCCTTGGAAAAGGACGGCCGGGGAGGATTTGCTGTCGGGCCCCAGCAGCAGCGCAGGTGCCGCTAGCGGCCTTTCTCAAGCGCTGAATCCGGCGATGGACCGGAACCCTCGTTGGCGAAGTGCACGCGGTCGCGGGTGGCATCGCGCAGGTGCGTGGTCAGCGCGTCGGCCCGGTCGGCAGGCAGGCGCAGGTGCAAGCGTGCGCCGCGGGTATCGAAGTGCTCCTCGAGCTTCTCCGCAGCGTACTGGCCCAAAGCGGCGTGCACCGCGCCGGTGTGCTCGAACGGATAGGCCAGGTGCAGTTCGCGCCAGGCGATGAGCGGGGTGCGGCCGGCCAGTCGCAGGCACTCGGCCGCGCTGCCGCCGTAGGCGCGGACCAGCCCGCCGGCGCCGAGCTTGATCCCGCCGTACCAGCGCGTCACCACCACCATCACCTGATCGAAGCCCTGGCCGTCGATGGCGGCGAGGATCGGCCGGCCCGCGGTGCCGGCCGGCTCGCCATCGTCGCTGGAGCGGTACTGCCCGCCGAGCCGGTATGCCCAGCAGTTGTGGGTGGCAGTGGCCTCGCCGATCTCGGCGAGGAACGCCAGTGCCTCGTCGGGCGTCTGCACCGGCGCGGCCCGGGCCAGGAATCGGCTGTGTTTGACCTCCAGTGGATGCGAGGTGCGGGCGGCGAGGGTGTCCAGGCTCATTCAGTCGGGCCGAACCCGCCGGTGGCAGGTCGTCGGCGGCTTCGGCGGGTGGCGGGTCCGCCCCAGCATGGGCCGGAATGCGCGTCCGTCGCAAGCTGGCAGCGGCGCAGCGGGGCCGGGCGTGGTGTCGCAGCCGGCCGCAGCCCGAGAGGCCCCGGCCTGCGGGCAGCTCGCCTGGATGGACGGTCTGCGCCGAAGCGGGCATCGGGTTATCCTGCCGCGGGGCGGGGAAGGGGCAGCATCGATGCAGAAGGGCGCGCGGGCGGCGGACACTGGCGAACAGGACGCGTTGACGCTGTCCATTGCGCTGCAGCAGGCCCTGCCGGTCGGCTCGCGCGTATCGGTGCGTTGGCAAGAGCGGCCTGGCGATACACACACATGCACGCTCGCCGGCAGCGACGAGCTCGACGCCGTGCTCGGCGCATGCGCACTGCAGCTGCTTAGCGGCGAGGCCACCGCGCGCGCTACGCCCACCACCGACGTGCACGCGCCCGACGCGCCCGATCGCATCGAACACCTGTGGCAGACCGCCGCCGGCAGCCAGGCGGCCATCGTCGCCACCCTCGCCGAGGCAGTGGCACCGCCGGCCCGTGTGGCATGGCTGGAGCTGGCCAAGCGGCTGGTCGATGCGCACCTGGTCGCGGCGCGCGCGCAGGCGCGCATCGAGTCGCTGGAAAAGTCCGAGCGCCTGCAGCAGGCGCTTTACGAGATCGCCAACCTGGCCGGGTCCGACCTGGAGATGACCGAGATGCTGCGCCGCATCCACGGTGTCGTGGCCAGCCTGATGTACGCCGGCAATTTCTACATCGTGCTGTACGACGAGGCCGACGAAAGCGTGCGCTTCCTGTATTTCGCCGACCGCCTCGATCCCTTCGTGGCCGCGCCCGAGCAGTCCATCCCCGCCTCCGAGATGCCCAACAGCCTCACCCTCGCGCTGCTGCGCCATGGCGAGCCGGTGCAGGGGCGCTCGGACGATGTGCGCGAGCAACTCGGCGTCGGCGCCGACCAGCGCCACGGTCCGGACGCGGAGGACTGGCTCGGCGTGCCGATGCGCCGCGACGACCGCGTCTGCGGGGCGATCGTGGTGCAGACCTACGACCGCCCCGGGGTCTATTGCGACGAGGAACGCGCGCTGCTGGTGTTCGTCGCCCAGCACATCCTGACCGCGCTGGATCGCCACCAGGCGCGCGAGGAGCTCGAACGCCGGGTCGAGGAGCGCACGCTTGCGTTGCAGCTCAGCAACCGCGACCTGCAGGCCGAGATCGTCGAGCGCCAGCGCGGAGAGCGGCTGCAGCGCGCGCTGTTCCGCATCGCCGAGCTGTCGATCACCTCCGATACGCTGGAGCGCTTCTACGCGCAAGTGCACGACGTGGTCGGCGAGCTGCTGTACGCGCGCAACTTCTACATCGC
>JAHWKC010000039.1 GCA_019348095.1 Pseudomonadota bacterium
GGCAGGTGAGACTCTAGACCGCAGCACGTGCCGCGGAAGCGGAATTCCGGTGAACGGTGGCGGAACCCTTCTATGGGAACGGCGGAGGGGGCCGCCCGGTGCGTCCCCCGGGTTCGCCCGCTCTGCGCCGATCGAGCAGTCCGATGTCAGGAGGCGCCATGCTCCTCGAGCGCATCGAGCTCGGCGACGACGCGCCGCACCCGCGCTGCGATGTCGTCACGGATCTGGCGCACACGCTCGATGGGCTTGCCCTTGGGGTCCTCGAGGGCCCAGTCCTCCATGGGGATGCTCAGGGCCGGGCAGGCCTCCTCGACGTCGCAGCCCATCGAATAGAGCTTCTGCGCACCCTCGGCCAGTTCGAGGTCGAGCAGGCGCCCCGGCTCGATCGCCAGGCGGCAGCCGTCCGGCGGCCGGAGCTCGTGGATGCCGGCGGCGAAGGCCTGCACGTCGAAGGCCGCGCCGCCCCCGAACGCCACGCCGAGGCCGCCGCCGGCGTCGACGAGTCGTAGCTCGACACCGTGGGCGGCCGCCGTCGCCGTGCTCCGCGGGTTCCCGCAGGCGGCGCAGGTCGCGGACGACATGCTGCGGTCAGAGGATCCGGAGGCCCGTCGGATCGCCCTCGAGGGCATCGCGAAGAAGGTCGGCGCGCTCGCCGCGCCCGATCTGCAGCGGGCCGCCAGCGATTCCGACCCACGCGTGCGCCGCGACGCGGGCCGCGGGTCACCCGCGCCGAAGCCGCGGAGATGTTCGCGCGCTTCAGGAGCTTCAATCCGCATCCGACCACCGAACTGGAGTTCTCCACGCCGTACGAATTGCTGGTCGCGGTGACGCTGTCGGCGCAGGCGACCGACGTCGGGGTCAACAAGGCCACCCGCCGGCTGTTTCCGCTCGCCAATACGCCGCAGGCGATCGCCGCGCTCGGCGTCGACGGGCTCAAGCCCTACATCGCCACCATCGGCCTGTACAACACCAAGGCTGCCAACGTGGTGGCGATGGCCGGACAGCTGATAGAGCGGCACCACGGTGAGGTGCCGCGTGAGCGCGCCGCACTGGAGGCGCTGCCCGGGGTCGGCCGCAAGACCGCCAACGTGGTGCTCAACACCGCCTTCGGCGAGCCGACCATGGCGGTGGACACCCACATCTTCCGCGTCGCCAACCGCACCGGCCTGGCCCCGGGCAAGACGGTGCGCGCGGTCGAGGATGGCCTGCTCAAGGCGGTGCCACCGGAATACCTGCCCGACGCCCATCATTGGTTGATCCTGCACGGGCGCTACGTGTGCAAGGCGCGCCGTCCGGACTGCCCGAACTGCCTGGTGCGCGACATCTGCCGGTACAAGGACAAGACGCCCGGTGAGCCAGGATAGCCGCGGGTGAGTCGGTCGGCTGCGCCGCCGGAGCAGTCGCTCGCTACGCGCGCAAGGCGCTAGTGACAGCAAAGGCAACAGCATCCGCCGTTGCCTTTGCCTTGCCTCTGCTTTTTGCTGACAGGCGGCGCAGCCGCCGACTACCGTTTACAACGAGCGCGGCGAGCGACCTGCCGCTTCAATCAGAAGCTCAACTGAGTTCGCACCGCGTACTGCCCGGTCTGGTCACCGGTGAACTCGTTGTCACCGCGGGTGTAGTTGAACATCAGGCGGACATTCGGATTGAAGTAGTAGTTCAGGCCGACCGTGGTCGAGTGCACTTCCAGATCGGCCACGTCCTGGTTTTCGATGCTGTCGTAGCGGGCGGTCAGCTCCCACATGCCCTGGCCCTTGGCCGAACCGAACACGCCGGCGCCGGACTTGTACGGCTTGTGTTCGCCGGTCAGCATCCAGCTGCCCATCACGTAGAACGTGTCCACGTCCTGGTCGCCACCCAATGGGGCGCCGAAGCTCGCGCGGGCGTACTCGGACTGGAAGTAGGCCGGGCCGAAAGCGCCTGCGAATTCCAGGCCCACGGTATCGACCGAGTCGCCGCTGGCGCCGGTGGTGGTGGCGATGGTCTGCGACGGACCGCGGCGGCCGGCGTAGGCCACCGACGCGCGCATGTTGGGGGAATTCTTGTTGGCGTTCTCGGTGCTGCCCGACACGCCGAAGTGCAAGGTGCTGTCGTCGTTGTTGATCGGCGCGAAGGTCGCGCGCGCGGCGGCGCCCACGCCCTCGTTGCGCGGACCGGCGGCGTCGCGCAGGGCGAAGGCGGCGGCGCCGAAGGTGAAATTGTCACCGGCAGTCAGGTAACCCACGCCCTGGCGGAACTGGCGACCGCTATAGAGCCCGCTGGCAGAGGCGAAGGGACGCTCCATCATCGTGATCTCATTGGAGCTGGTGAGCTCCTCCATGGAGCGGTACGGCTTGAACTGGCCGATGGTGAACTTGCCCCCGAGTGCCTTGCGCGCGATGAACACGTCGCGGAAACCTTCGGTCGTGCTGCCGGCCGAGAAGTCCTGCTCCATCTTGTAATCCCAGCCGTAGACCTTGCCCGCCAGGGTCAGGCGGGCGCGACGGAAATCGGTGGTGCCGGTGGTGTCGGCCAGGTCGCGGTCGAATGCATACGCATCGAAGTGGATGCGGCCGCCGAGCGAGGCAGCGAAATTGCCGTCCGCCGACGAGAGTTTTATACCGCCCTTGGTCTCGACCTTGGTCGCCGGGCTCGCCAGCTTCTCGACGTTCTGCTGGGTGGCAATGTTGATGTCGGACTGCGCGTCGGTCCGGCTTTCCAGTTCCGCGACCTTGGCCTGCAGGGCGGCGAGCTGCGCCTTGAGTGCTTCCAGGTCGGCCGTATCGCCGGGCGCGGCCTGGGCGCCGAAGGTGATGCTGCTGAGGGCGACCGCAATGGCGGCAGTCAGAATGGTCGAACGCATGATCGAAACTCCCCGGTAGATGGCAATGAAGTGCGCAGGCGAAAGATGGGCTCCAGGGCGGCATCAGTAGCCCGCCAGGACGACGCACAGCGTGCGCAGCCAATCTGACAACCGCATGTGATTTTCATGACCGGAATATGACAAAGAGCGGCGTCGATGCGCTCGGCGCCCCGTGGCCGCGAGCTCGCCTGGAAGATTCACGACCTTCCTTCTCTGACCAGCTCGCAGGACCGGCCGGACGCCCGCCGCTGTCATCGCAGTGACACGCCAGCTACATCGCGCTGTCAGCAAACGCTTGTGGAATGCACGCAGGGCAGGCTTCGCCCGCATCCACTTCCAGGGGATCACCCATGCGCACCGTTCTCAAGTCCCGTCTCGCCGCGCTCGCACTGGCCGCGGCGTTCGTCAGCAACGTCCACTCCGCCGAGATCACCGGCGCCGGCGCGACTTTCATCTATCCGCTGCTTTCCAAATGGTCGGCCGACTACCACCAGGCCACCGGCAACAAGATCAATTACCAGTCGATCGGCTCCGGCGGCGGCATCGCCCAGATCAAGGCCCGCACCGTCGATTTCGGCTCCTCCGATGCGCCGCTCAAGCCCGAAGAGCTCAGCAAGCACGGACTTGCGCAGTTCCCCTCCGCAATCGGCGGCGTGGTGCCGATCTTCAACGTGAGCGGCATCCCGGCCGGCGCGATGAAGTTGGACGGACCGTTGTTGGCCGACATCTTCCTGGGCGAGGTCACCCGGTGGAACGACCCTCGCATCGTCGAGCTCAACGGCGGCCTGCAACTGCCGGACATGAAGATCACCGTGGTGCATCGCTCCGACGGGTCCGGCACCACCTTCAACTTCGTCAACTACCTGTCCAAGGTCAGTCCGCAGTGGAAGGCCAGCGTCGGCGAAGGTACTTCGGTCAAATGGCCGACCGGCATCGGCGGTAAGGGCAACGAGGGCGTAGCCGCGTACGTCAAGCAGATCAAGGGCGGCATCGGTTATGTGGAGCTTTCCTACGCCTTGCAGAACCAGATGTCGTATTCGCGGCTGAAGAACGCCGCCGGCCGCTACATCGTGCCGAGCGACGAGAGCTTCGCCGCCGCGGCGGCCAGTGCCGACTGGCGCGGCGCGCAGGACTTCAGCCTGGTCATGACCGACGCCCCCGGCCCGGATGCGTGGCCGATCGCGGCGACCAACTTCATCCTGATGTACAAGCAGCCCGCCGATGCCGCGCGCTCCACGGCGGCCCGGGACTTCTTCCGCTGGGCCTACGCCAACGGCGGGCCGCAGGCGGCCTCGTTGCACTACGTGCCGTTGCCGAAAGAGCTGGTCGAGCAGATCGAGACGTACTGGACGGCCAACCTGCAGTTCTGAATCACGGGTCCTCTCTCCCTCGTGATGCAGGCGTACGCGGGCCTTCGGGCCCGCGTGCGCTTGCGGGGCCGACCCCACTTTGCCGAGGTAAAGGCGGTTCAGGTCTGGCCGGTGCCCTTTCCCGCCAAGGGTTTCGTCACGGTGGCACGTCACCACAGCTGTCATCACTCCGGTGGTGATGAGGCCGGTGTCATCACCATGTAACAAAAACATCATTCCATACTCGCACCTGCCGATCCGCCGGCCGGCACCTTTCGTGATGGAGTCCTGCATGAACAGCTCGTCAGTCCGACTCGCCCTGTTGTCCTTTGCCGTCGCCCTGGGCGTTGCCGCATGCTCCGGCAGCGACACAAACTCATCGTCAGCAGGCACGCCGCCGCTGCCCGGTGCCGCCACGTCGGCCGACGACCAGGTCAGTGCGCAGATCACCGGCGCCGGTGCGACCTTCATCTACCCGCTGCTGTCGAAGTGGTCGGCCGACTACAACCAGGCGACCGGCGCGCGCATCAACTACCAGTCGATCGGGTCCGGCGGCGGCATCGCCCAGATCAAGGCCGGCACCGTGGACTTCGGCAGCTCCGACAAGCCGCTGTCGCCGGAAGAACTGACCGAAGCCGGCCTGGCACAGTTCCCGTCCGCCATCGGTGGCGTGGTGCCGGTGGTCAATATCGAAGGCATCGAGCCCGGCGAGCTGCGGTTGACCGGTCCGCTGATCGCCGACATCTACCTGGGCAAGGTGACCCGCTGGAACGACCCGGCGATCACCGCATTGAATCCGGGCGTGGAGCTGCCGGACGCCAAGATCAACGTGGTCCACCGCTCCGACGGTTCCGGCACCACCTTCAACTGGGTCAACTACCTGTCCAAGGTCAGCCCGCAGTGGAAGCAGCAGGTCGGTGAAGGGACCTCGGTGAGCTGGCCGACCGGTGTCGGCGGCAAGGGCAACGAGGGCGTCGCGGCCTACGTCAAGCAGATCAACGGCTCGATCGGCTACGTCGAACTGGCCTACGCAACCCAGACCGGCATGTCCTACACCTCGATGCAGAACGCCGACGGCAACTGGGTCCAACCCAGCGCCGAGTCGTTCCAGGCCGCCGCCGCCAGCGCCGACTGGAAGAACTCGCAGGACTTCAGCCTGGTCATCACCAACGCCCCGGGCGCCGGGTCATGGCCGGTGACGGCAACCAACTTCATCCTGATGTACAAGCAGCCCCGCGATGCCAAGCGTTCGCAGGACGCGCTCGACTTCTTCGCCTGGGCGCTGGAGAACGGCCAGCAACAGGCCCACGAGCTGCACTATGTGCCGCTGCCCGAGCCGCTGGTCGAGCAGGTCAAGACGTACTGGGCGGCCGAGATCCAGTAAGCGGCCTGTCCAAAGCCCGCTCCTGCAGGAGCGGGCCGGCCGTGGCTCCGACGCGCTGCGGGTCGTCTGCCGCATCGGAATGCCACCCCGGCAACCGGCTGCCGGGCATGCGTCCAAAGCCCGGCCGCCGGCTTTCATCATCCCGGCTTTCATCCGCCCGACCTTCATCCGCCCGACGGGCATCTTCTCCCCATGTCCTAGAATGGTGAGGTGAGAAGACAGACAGCACGATGCCGCCAATGAACGCCACGACCCTCCCCGCCACTGGTGCCGGTACGCGCGACATCGTCGACGCACGCGCCGACCGTGGCTTCCGCTGGCTGGTCACCGGTGCCGGCGTGGTGGTGCTGGTGTCGCTGGCAGCGGCGGCGCTGTCGATGCTGTGGGGCGGGCGCGCGGCGTTCCAGAAATTCGGTATCGCCTTCCTGTGGCGCGATGAGTGGAACCCGGTGCTGCAGGAGTTCGGTGCGCTGGTGCCGATCTACGGCACGCTGGTCACCGCGCTGATCGCGATGCTGATCGCGGTGCCGATCAGCTTCGGCATCGCCATGTTCCTGACCGAGATCGCGCCCAAGTGGCTGCGTGGGCCGGTGGGGGCCGCGATCGAGCTCCTGGCGGGCATTCCCTCGATCATCTACGGCATGTGGGGCCTGTTCGTGCTGGTGCCGTTCCTGGCCGAGTACGTGTATCCCTGGGTCGACGAAAACCTCGGCGAGATTCCGTTCATCGGGATGTTCTTCTCCGGCCCGCCGCTCGGGCTGGGCATGGGCACGGCCGGGCTGGTGCTGGCGATCATGGTGATTCCGTTCATCTCCTCGGTGATGCGAGAGGTGTTCCTGACCGTGCCGACCCGGCTCAAGGAGTCGGCGTACGCGCTGGGCTCGACCACCACCGAGGTGGTCTGGGACGTGGTGCTGCCCTACACCCGCTCGGCGGTGATCGGCGGCATTTTCCTCGGGCTGGGCCGCGCGCTGGGCGAGACGATGGCGGTGACCTTCGTGCTCGGCAACGCGCACCGGCTGACCGCCTCGCTGCTGGAGCCGGGCAACTCGATCGCCGCGACCATCGCCAACGAGTTCACCGAAGCCGATTCGCCGATGTACCTGTCGTCACTGATCGCGCTGGGCTTCGTGCTGTTCCTGGTGACATTCGTGGTGCTGACCATTGCGCGCCTGATGCTGCGCCAGCTCGCCAAGAAAGAGGGCAACTGATGAGCCTTCTCTCAGGCAAGATGCTCTCGGGCAGCATGGGCTTGTACGGCGTGCGCCGCGCCAAGAACCTGATCGCGCAGGCCCTGGCCGTGCTGGCGACGGTGTTCGGGCTGTTCTGGCTGGTGTGGATCATGTGGACCACGCTGAGCAAGGGCATCGGCTCGCTCAACCTGGAACTGTTCACCCAGATGACGCCGCCGCCGGGGGATTCGGGCGGCCTGCTCAACGCGTTCTTCGGCAGCGCGGTGATGAGCCTGCTCGGCATCGCCATCGGCGCGCCGGTCGGCGTGCTCGCCGGCACGTTCCTGGCCGAGTACTCGCAGCGCAGTTGGCTGGGGGAGACCGTGCGTTTCGTCAACGACATCCTGCTGTCGGCGCCGTCGATCGTGCTGGGCCTGTTCGTCTACACCCTGGTGGTCGCGCAGATGGGGCATTTCTCCGCCTTGGCCGGCGGCATCGCGCTGGCGTTCATCGTGCTGCCGGTGGTGGTGCGCACCACCGACGAGATGCTGCGGCTGGTGCCCAGCCAGATGCGCGAGGCGGCCCTGTCGCTCGGCGTGCCGCAATGGAAGGTCACCGTGCAGGTGCTGTATCGCTCCTCCTTGCCGGGTATCGTCACCGGCATCCTGCTGGCGCTGGCCCGCATCTCCGGTGAGACCGCGCCGCTGTTGTTCACCGCGCTCAACAACCAGTACTGGACCACCGACATCACCGCGCCCATGGCCAACGTGCCGGTGGTGATCTTCCAGTACGCGATGAGCCCCTACGAGAACTGGCACAGCCTGGCATGGGCCGGTGCGTTCATCCTCACCATGTTCGTATTGGTCATCAGCCTGCTGGCGCGCTGGATCGTGCTGCGCAACAGGATCTCCCATGACTGACCTTTCCCGTGTACCCGACGTCCGGATTTCGGCATGAATGACGCCTCGAACCACAATCGCATCAATCTCGCCGCCACCGAGCGCCCGGCAGTGGCCGCCGCCGCGGTGAAGCTGACCGCGCGCGGGCTGGACTTCCACTACGACAAGTTCAAGGCGCTCAACAACATCGACCTGGAGATTCCCGAAAAGCGCGTGACCGCACTGATCGGCCCGTCCGGCTGCGGCAAGTCGACGCTGCTGCGCGTGTTCAACCGCATCTATGCGCTGTACCCGAAGATGACTGCCAGCGGCGAGGTCCTGCTCGACGGCGAGAACATCCTCGATCCGAAGTACCCGATGAACCGGCTGCGCAGCAAGGTCGGCATGGTTTTCCAGAAGCCGGTGCCGTTTCCGATGACGATCTTCGAGAACGTCGCCTACGGCATCCGCCACCACGAGAAGCTGTCCAAGTCGGACATGAAGGAGCGCGTCGAGCACGCGCTGCGCCAGGGCGCGCTGTGGGACGAGGTCAAGGACAAGCTCGGCCAGAGCGCGCTGGGCCTGTCGGGCGGCCAGCAACAGCGCCTGTGCATCGCCCGCGCGGTGGCGCTGAGGCCCGACGTGCTGCTGCTCGACGAGCCGACCTCGGCGCTGGACCCGATCTCCACCAGCCGCATCGAACAGTTGATCGCCGACCTGAAGCACGACTACACGATCGCGATCGTGACCCACAACATGCAGCAGGCCGCCCGCGTCTCGGACTACACCGCCTTCATGTACCTGGGCGACCTGGTCGAGCACGGCGACACCGGAACGATCTTCTCCAATCCGAGCAAGCAGCAGACCGAGGAATACATCACCGGTCGGTTTGGCTGATACCTCGTGAACAGTAAGCGGCAAACTGGAAAAGCTGTCCCCCCTCACCATTGACTGTTTTCATTTGACTCCTATGCATGACCACATCGTGAAGAGCTACGACGACGAGCGGAAGCGCCTGCTCGACGAAACCCTGCGCATGGGCGAAATGGCTGCGGCCCAGCTGGAGGCGGCGCTCGACGTGGTCCAACGCCGCGACGACAAGGCCGCTGCGCGCATCATCGGCAACGACGAGGCGATTGATGCGCTGGAGCAGGAGATCAGCCACGACGTCATGAAGCTGGCCCTGCGCGGGCCGATGGCGCGCGACCTGCGCGAGATACTCGCCGCGATCCGGGTGGCCTCCGACATCGAGCGCATTGGCGACTACGCCGCCAACGTCGCCAAGCGCTCCAAGGCGCTCAACCTGTCGCCGCCACTGCCGCAGATCAACGGCATGCACGCGATCGGCACGCTGGCGGTCCAGCAACTGCGTGAAGTGCTGACCGCCTACCGTGACAGCGACGTCGAGGCCGCACAGCGCATCCGCGCCCGCGACGCCGAGATCGACACCGCCTACACCGCCCTGTTCCGCGAGCTGCTGACCTACATGATGGAGGACGCACGCAGCATCACCCCGTGCACGCACCTGCTGTTCATGGCCAAGAACATCGAGCGTATCGGCGACCACGCCACCAACATCGCCGAGAACGTGTGGTTCCTGGTCAAGGGCGAGGAGCAGTTGCCGCCTCGCGAGAAGCGCGACGACAGCAACACCGTCGCACCCTAGCCGCGATCTGCCCAGCGGATCTCCACGACGGGCGGGCCGATGACGGCCCGCCCGCTTTCATTTGCATCCCGGTGGACCGCGGCGGCCCGCATACTCCCGGCTCCGGCGCCCCGGGCGCATCCGCGGCGGGGTTTTGGCCGTAATGGAGGGGGTGTGCGGCACCGGCTTGCGGTGCTGCCCCCGCCACCGACGATGGAAAACGATTTACTAACGACAGCGGCTTTACGCTAGGCCGTTTTTTCGACCACCACCAAGGACTCCAACCATGTCAAAGCACAACAACAAGCCCGTTGCCCTCGCCGCCGCCCTGATCGGTGGTCTCGCGTTGTCATCGTCCGCGTTCGCGATGAGCGACCTGACCGCCGGCTACATGCTCGGCGCCCAGCACGCCGAGGCGGCCGAGAAGGCAACCGAAGGCAAGTGCGGTGAAGGCAAGTGCGGCGGTGAGGCCAGCCACTCCGCCGATTCCTTGGACAGCGATCACGACGGCAGCATCTCGCAGGCCGAGTTCGCGGCCGCCCACGGCGGCGACGCCAGCAACTTCGGCAGCTACGACGCCAACAGCGACGGCATGATCAGCGCCGACGAGCTCAAGGCCGCGCACGAGGGCAAGTGCGGCGAAGGCAAGTGTGGCGATGCCAAGGCCGAGCCAACCGCGGCCAAGGCCGACATGGAAGGCAAGTGCGGTGAAGGCAAGTGCGGCGGTTCGGCCTGAGCTGTCCAGGCTGAAGCTGGTGGCCTCGCGCCACGCCCAGAGTTGAACCAATGAACGAGCTGCGTCGGATCCAAGATGGCGCGGCCGGTCTCGGCTTGCGGCGGGCCCTGTTGGGCCCGCTGCAGGCGGCCGGACCGGAGGATTTCGATTTCCTCGAATGCGCCCCGGAAAACTGGATCGGCGTCGGCGGCCGCTTCGGCGAGGCGTTGGAAGCGCTGTCCGCGCGCCACCCGATGACCTGCCATGGGCTGTCACTGTCGCTCGGCGGCTTCGCCCCGCTGGACCAGACCTTCCTCGCGCGCGTGCGCCGGTTCCTCGACCGGCATCGGGTAGCCCTGTACAGCGAGCACCTGAGCTACTGCAGCGACGATGGCCAGCTCTACGACCTGCTGCCGATCCCGTTCACCGAGGAGGCGGTCCGCCATGTGGCGGCCCGCATCGGCCAGACACAGGACCTGCTCGGCCGCCGCATCGCGGTCGAGAATGTCTCCTACTACGCCGCGCACCCGCTCGGAGCGGATGCCCGGGCGATGAGCGAGATCGACTTCGTCAACGCGGTACTGGCCGAGGCCGACTGCGACCTGCTGCTGGACGTCAACAACATCTACGTCAACGCGGTGAACCATCGTTACGACGCGCAGGAGTTCCTGGCCGCGCTGCCGGGCGAGCGCGTGGCCTGCATCCACGTGGCCGGCCATTTCGACCAAGCCGACGACCTCAAGGTCGATACGCACGGTGCACCGGTGAAAGACGCGGTGTGGGCGCTGCTGGCCGCCGCATACCGGCATTTCGGCCCGCGTCCGACCGTGCTAGAACGCGACTTCAACTTCCCGCCGTACGCCGAGTTGCTCGGTGAACTCGGCACCGTGCGCCGTCTGCTGCGCGACAACGCGACCGGCTCTGTTCCACGCCATGCCAGCGCCTGACCGGAAGGCCACGCTGCGCGAACAGCAGCTTGCATTGACCCGCCACCTGCGCGACCCCGACCACCACCCGGCGCCAGGAGGGATCGAGGACCGGCGCCTTTCGGTCTACCGCGAGCTGCTGTTCAACAACATCGAAAGCCTGCTCGCGGGCAATTTCCCGGTGATCCGCAGACTGCTGGGGGACGCGCGGTGGCGGATCCTGGTGCGCGATTTCTACCGCGACCATCGCTGCCAGACGCCGCTGTTCCCGGAGATCGCGCGCGAATTGCTGCGTTACCTGGAAACCCGCATGGATGCGACCGACCCGCCCTTCCTGTACGAGCTGGCGCATTACGAGTGGGTCGAGCTGGCGCTGCAGATATCCGAGGCGAGCGCTGCAGACACTGTGCACGACCCGGCGGGTGATCTGCTCGAAGGCGCGCCGGTGCTCTCGCCGCTGGCCTGGCCGCTGGCCTATCATTGGCCGGTGCACCGGCTCGGTCCGGACCACCAGCCGGCCACACCACCGGACACGCCGACGCTGTTGCTGTTGCGCCGCGAGCCCGATGGCAACGTCCGCTTCTCCGAGCTGAGTCCGCTCGCATTCCGGCTGCTGCAGCGGCTCGGCGAAGTACCCGAGCTCAGCGGTCGGGAGCATCTGCAAGCACTCGCACAGGAGGCCGGCGCCGGCGAGGTTGCGGATTTCATCGCGCACGGCCATGCGCTGCTGCGACAGATGCACGCCAGCGCAGTGGTGCTCGGCACCGCCCAGACGTAGGCCCGGCTGGCAAGCCCGGCAAATGCGGACGCCAAAGCGCGGACGTCAGCCAGGCTACGAAGGCTTCCTGATCTGCCGAACGTGCGGTCTCTGCTAGGCTTTCGCGATGCAGAGTTCCGATCCCGCGGCCGCCGCTCCCACGGCCACCGATGCCTCACCGGCCGGTGTCGGTTCGGCGGCACCCGCCAGCAGCGTTGCGCATCCGACCCTGGCGACGCGCTTTCGCGGCTACCTGCCGGTCGTGGTTGATGTCGAAACCGGCGGCTTCGATTGGAACCGCCACGCCCTGCTCGAGATCGCCGCCATCCCGCTGGACTTGGACGAAAACGGCCTGCTGGTCGCGGGCGAAACCGCGCATGCACATGTCACGCCGGCGCCCGGCACCGATATCGACCCAAAGTCGCTGGAAGTCACCGGCATCATCATCGACCACCCCTTCCGCCTGGCCAAGGCCGAGCGCCCTGCGCTCGACCATGTGTTCGCCCCGGTCCGCGCCGCCTGCAAGAAACACGGCTGTCAACGCGCGATCCTGGTCGGCCACAACGCGCACTTCGATTTGAACTTCCTCAACGCCGCGGTTGCACGTTGTGGCCACAAGCGCAATCCGTTCCACCCCTTCAGCGTATTTGACACGGTGACCCTGGCCGGCGTCCAGCCCGGCCTCATCCACGACCCCGGCGAACGGCTGCGCGCCAACGAGCGGCTCAGCGCCGGCATCGCCGCCTCGGCCGTCGACCTGGTCGTCTGGGGGCAGAGCAGCGTGGGGTTCGATCCCGCCAGCGAGCCGGAGGTCCGCACCAGGCTGGAGGCGGTCGCCGACGGTCTCGGCGTCCCCGTGCTGGTCAACGTCGACGCCCGCCGGCCGGA